>JAILNY010000012.1 GCA_024691105.1 Treponema sp.
ATCTTCAAATGAGCATCACAGCGCGAGCGTTCTTCTTTAGAACCTTCTGCTTTACCAGCTGCAAAAATCTCAGCGTAAAGAGCAGGCTCTTTAGATTTGAGTTCCTCGATAGTCATAACGCTATCCTCCGTATTTTTTTGAGCCGGTACCCCGGCATTATTTTCAGGAGCGTTATGACTTTCGCCATGCTCCATTTTCACAGTTTTATCAAGAGAGGCTGCTAAAATGTTTTTAGCACCTTCCAGCGAAGCTGCAATCGCTTTATAGTCAGCCTCATCCACAATCTTTGTCTCTTTGCGAGTTTTCTCAACGCTCATTTTTGCATTGTTGAATAATGCAGCTTTGTCAATGTCATCAGCGTTAGAACCGCTGGTAATTACTTCGTCAGCAAAACCGGCATCAACAATCTCAGAACCAAAAAAGAAAGTTTCCTCATCCATCAAAGAATGAATCTCTTTTGCATTTTTTCCAGAAATCTGTTCGTAATACTTAGCCATCAGGTTGTCAATCGAAACGAGTAAACCTGCTTCTTTTTCAAGCTCCAGGTGATTACCCATAACCGTAGACCATGCGTTATGAATCATGTAAACAGCATTGTCTTCAACAAGAATTTTGCTTTCCGGATTTTCAATTTTTGCCGCAAGCGCGATAATAGATGCGCTGGATGCAGCCATTCCCTGAACATAAGTTTCAACAGTTACCTCTTTATGCTGGCGCATAAAGTTCCTGATAATGTTGAAAATTGAGATACATTCCCATACAGAACCGCCGGGCGAATCAATCACAATTTGAACTTTGTTATCTTCTTTGTCATAATCATTAAGCTCACGACGCATAAAGTCAGCAGTTATACCGCTTTCCCACCATGAATCGCCTATGCGCTTATTAACCAATATTGATTTCATAGTGTTATTTTGTACCCATCGCACTGGAAAAACTATCAACAAAAATAAAAAAAAAGTCCGGCATTTCTGCCGGACTTCCTCCCACTTAAAGGCTTTCTCCCACTTATAAAGCCCTTAATCGCTCATACAAATTACCAAGAGCGTTTCCAATATGATTAACACATTTTTCACTCAAACCGCCCCTGTTATTCATCATAACCTCAGAATAAAGCTCCAGATGATACACAATATCATCAATCTTTTCCCTGATTTCAAAAGGAACTTCTTCCTCAGCTGGTAATTTTTTTTCGTCTGCCATAATAAAACTCCTAATTTTATTTTTCATCGAAGTTTTTCAAAAAGTACAGATTACACATTGCATGATCCAGATGACTTTTTCCACTCTCCGGATCTACCTTTTCCCCGCTCTGCCATGCCGTTAAATGTCGCATTAAGGCAGCAAAATATCTGTTCTTACCGTCAGGAACTTTCTTCCAGTTATCACGCGCATATTTCTCCGCACCAAATGTAAGAACTTCGACACAGCCTGTTAATGCTTTCAGGTCCAGAAGCGACCAGTCCGGCTTGCCTTTATCCGCCTTAACTCCGCATCCAGAATGAATGTCTTCCATCAGGCTTAAATCTATTTTATCACTCATTTTATTTTTTGAACCTCAAAAAACCTAAACAATTCTCTAAGCTCCGAACCTTGAATTTCACACCATCCTGCTTAAATCCGTCCTGTTCCGCCACCAGAATAGAACAGCCATCTACAACACCCATAACTATAGCAACATGACCATATTTATTTTTATCAGTAGGACCCCACACGGCCACATCACCAACGCAAGGATTTATATATACTTTCTCAAAATATTTTTTCTCCAGAGGCATTTTTTCATAGTTCAAAAATAGATCTTTTGCACCTTCCACGCCTCCTGTATGCGGAATCCTATAGTAATCCTGACATAACTGTCGAAACAAATCAGTGCATTGTGGACCAAATCTCTTATCATAATCACATTTTTTACCAATCCATTCATTTAAAAATTCATCAATCGTCTGCATTATTCTTTAGTCTCCTCATAAAGTTGCTTTGTAAGCTCGTAAGCCTTTTTTGTCGCCTTATAATCAGCCTTAAAATCTTTCAGCTGATTATAATATTCAATCGACATCAAAACCTTATCGTCTTTTTCTACATATTCCACATCGTCATCGCCGGGTTTTGGAAAAACCGGCCACACTACTTCTGGAAGTACATATACAATTTTAGTCGTCGTCGCGCAGGCTGTCAGTGATAGCGTCAAACCTATCACGGCCACTAAGCCCATCAGTTTTATGCTTTTCTTTTTCAGCTTCATCAAACACCTCTTTTTTAATGCGAGCTTCATTCTGAGCAAGTTCTACCTGATAACGCAGCCGCTCAGCCCTCTCATGTTCATCCTTGTATTTCTGAACGTTTTTTCTCCATGCCTTAAAAAGTAGAAATACCGCCAGAAGAAGAACAATAATCGCAATGCACAAAATTAAAATAGTTTTCACTGTAAGCCCTCCTCGTTTTCATGCCTTGTACTCAACGCATCACTTATCGCAAAAGCTGCTTTCTGACCAAAATTAACACCAAGATACGCCGCAGAAATCCAGAAGAAATCTTTTAATACCGCGCTGAATAAATCCACAGATTTATCAATTGCAGTTGTAATGTTTCTGATACAGCAGATTAAGACTATAACACCCACAATCAGCGTTATAATCAGCCATACCAGCCAAACAAGAAATTTCCGGCTCTGCATTTTTGAACTTTTTTCTGTCTCTGTCTTTTCCTCGTCTGCCATATACACCTCTTATTGATGAGTAAAATAACTAATCAAACCGTTTACCGCCGAAGTAACGACGATAGTCAAAACGATTGCCCCGATTTTTTTCCATGCGGCAAGTGCATTTTCGCCGCTTTTTTTTTCCAGTCTGTCAATTCTTTCCCGGATAGCATCATCACTCTTAATGCTTTTGGATATGCTTCTATCCAGCTTATCTTCCAGCTTATCCGAGTTATTCTTTATGGCCTTTATGTTTTCAGCCATAATTGGAATGTTTTTGAGGATTTCTTCATGCTGATCTACTTTTTTTTCAATACTTTCAATTTTTGTGTTCATTTCAGTCATCTGCACAGCTGTACTCTTTGACAGTTCAAACATCTGGAGCATCAGCTCTTTATTTGTTAATCCATCAGAACCCATAATGCACCTCCGTCTTACTCTTCGTTATTTTCATCGTCAGAATCATTATCATTGTCATCATTCTGATTTTTTGCCAGACCGTCTCCGTCCATACTGTAAGCAGGTTCTCCGTTATTGTTTTCAAGAATATGAGGATTAAAGCCAAGCTGGTGAGCGTAATTGATTTCTCGTTTAAGCTGGGCTGCAACTTTTCTGAATGACTTGCCGTTAATTCGGCGGCATTCATCGTCAAATGTCGTAAGACCATTATCCAGCGCATCATTCGCAGCCTTAACATCTTTAGTTCTTTCAACGCTAGGGCGTGCAATTCCGCTCCAGGTACAGCTGAGCCATGCAGCTTTAATCTGCCATAATTTTGGATCAATAAACGCCGGAATAAATCCAGGAAGCGCAAGCATTCCGCTTAAAACCGCCTGAATAACAAACTCCTCGTAAATAATCTGGCAGAAGTCTTTTGCATTTTTGAAATTACGATATTTCAAATAAACCTCAAACTCATTATTAGCCTGACGGCTTGCAGAATAGCTTGATGTAAACTTTAATTTTGCAATTTCCGGAGGAATTTCAAGCGACCAGCATATAGCGTCAATAATCGCAGCTTCAAAAACAGAAAAATTAACATTCGGGCGATTCGTCTGATAACTTACAACCTCTTCGCCTGGAGCAAGATCATCAAATACCGTTCCCGGCTGCATCAGCTGAATAGGCTGGTGTCCTTTTGGTGAAACCTCAGAACCGATTCCTGTTTTTATATCGTCTTTTTTAAGCCGCTCCAAACCCATAGTCGGACGAGTTCCAAATGGAGTGTCAGGAGATTTTTTGACCGTAAACGCAATCAAAGCGTTAATTACAGCGGCGCGAAGCTCTGCATCCTTGTATTTATCAACATCAGAAAGCATTGAAAGCACATTGGCCAGAAGCGGCTCGCCGCGCACTTTGTCGCTCATTTTCTCTGAGCCGTAAACCATCCAGCTTATCTGTCTGCCTGATTTCTCACCCTTTACAGGAATACGTTCAGATTTCAAAACGCCGTTTTCCGTAGTCTGCACAAAATAAGCAACATGACGGTTGTATTTATCAAGCTCAACGCCATGAATAATTCTGTTACCATCTTTACAGGTATAATCCGCAGGAGTTCTGATATAATTTCCGTTAATCCATTGCCACATCGGAAGCCCATTCGTATGATTAACGCGTGCAACAATAATACCATCGCCACACAAAAGAGCCTCACGCCTTACAAGCTCCTGGAACTCGCCAAAAGTCAATTCCTTGCCATAATCAAAAAGCTCATAATTATTTGCATAAAGTGAAAATTGAGAAGTGATTAAATCGCCGTACTTAACAGCAAGATCAGACCGTTCAAGATCATCCATTCCCGGCCACAAAATATCTTCATTCGGGCTGCTGTTTGCAGCCAGTCCGGTAAAAATCTCATTGCGTAAAATGCGGCGCAAAATACCGCGTGCATAAGGCGAATCAGTCCAAAGTTCCTGAGATTTCTGTCTCAACATCCAGTAATCAATCGAATTAAAAACCTTAACTAAACTAAGAGAACCGCGGAATTTTTCTCCGTTCCATACAGAATTACCAGCCAGAGCCTCTACAACCATGCGCTGATATTTATTGTGAATCTCAGCTTCCCATTTCTTTCTCGATTTAAAATTAAAAATACCCATTTAGAACCCCGGACAAATCTGAGGACATCTACTGCCCCCATTTTTCAAACGCGCTTCCAGCGTCGCTATTTCACCTAAGAGCTTTTCGCGCCTCATATAAAGATTACTTAAATCAGCACGGCTCACAGTCTGCTTATCCTGACCGGTATCAATCGTATAAGACTGAATGTTTCCGTTTTTATTAAAAGCTGTTATAGCTTTTTCAATTTCGTACAAAAGAATTTTGGCATTCGTTAATTCATCTTGCCAGAAAGTCTGAGAATCCTCATTTACAACAGGACTTTTATCGTCGATAATCATACAGTCTATTATTAACCTGAAAAACTGGAAAAACTATCAACAAAAACTTGATAGTTTTTCCAGGAAAACCGCCGCCATAATAAAGCCATGTATTCCGGCTATAAGATGGTCATAGATGACCCCTCAAAGTTTCATTTACTCACAGAAGATATGCAGAAAACCATGTTAAAAGCAGCGGCCGCAACCGTAAACGTTCAGGCAGCACTTACACGCAAAAACGCAATTGAAAATCTGCATAATGAATTTATCCTCAGAAACACTTTCACAGAAAAGTCAGTAGCATTCGACCGCGCGCCGGAAGATGTAACCAGCTTCAATCAGATAGAAAGTCATGTAGGCGCAAGAGATCGTGCATCCTTTCTGGAAAGACAGGAATCCGGCGGCGCACATAAACCAACAAACGGCGGCCGGCTGTCAATTCCTACAACCGAGGCACGCGCCGGCAGCAGAAAAAACACCGTAGAAAAATCGCTCTACCGCGCAAAAGTTAATAAAAAGATTATTAAATACAACCCATACCACAAAGGCACTGGAAAATCCGCGCTTGTATCAGCCGCAGAAGTTGCCTATGAGCAAAAGAAATTTCTCAAATACAATAAAAACATATACCGCGTAACCAGCTTTACCAAGTCCGGCGACAATATCAAGTTTAATCTCCAGATGATCTATTTCCGCGGTAAATCAGAAACGCAGACAAAAGCTACCCACTGGCTCACCCAGGCAGCACAAAAGCCCGCCCAGGATGCACAAGCAATTTTTAATTCTCAAATGAACAAGCTCGATAAATAAAAAAAACTCCAGCCGCCGAGCTGGAGTTTAACAAGAAGACACAAAAATGCAGAACAAATTTATGTCGCTTTATTTATAACATGATTTTGCGCATTTTGCAACCATTTCAAAAAATCATCGCTAGGATTCGCTTTTTCCATCCTCTCGCAGAAATCCTCGCATTTCACAAAAAACTTCACGCAGTTAAACTTTTTCAGAAACTTTACGTCGCAGACATTCAAACCGTAATTTTTCACCAGCTCACAAAAACTGCATTCAAGCCCGCTCATTTCATTCCAGCGCATTGTTTCCCCAATCACCGGATAATCATGCAGCAGCAGTTCTTTTTCAAAAGCAATATAAAATTGCAGGCTCTCCTTGTCGCTTTGTGTCATATTCTCCCCTAATCCATCGTAAACATCCCGTAAGCTGCATAATTCCAGAATGCGCTCCAGTCAAGCATATTGCCCTGGAGTTCATTTCGGCAGATAGAATCCGCAAAGATTTCCAGAGCTGCAAGATTGTAAACGTAAGTATCAAAACCGTGATTCGCAGCTCCAGGCTTCGCTCTCCATACGGTCCTGATATATCTATTCGTCCGCTTGTCGTATTCCTCAACCTTTTCCTCAGCCTCAAACATCCTGAAATAATCATCATGAAAATTGTCAGGAAAATTCGGGAACCAGTCCGGCTGCTTCGTTCCCTCATCCCATTGCAGCATATTCATAGCACGCGAAATTCTGTCTTTAAGTTTTCCGGTATTGATATGATATGCCAGCGGCAAGCCGATAGCTTCAAGTGTTTTCCGGTTGAAAAGCTGGTAAGTCTCGCCGTTCTTAATCCAGTCAGAACCTTTACAGGCATAAACTCCGGCAGTGAAACGAGCGCAGAACGCATAAACCCAGTCAGTAAAATGACCACTATCCACAAGAGTAATCGCAATTTTGTATTTTTTGCCGTCGTCAGCAACAAAAGTTGTGTTTTCTATGTATTCCGCGAGCCTATCCCATACGCCGTAAAAATCTTCCGTCGGACCGTCAAACTTCTGAAAATCCACAGTCCAGGTAACACCGCGATCAGAAAATCCCTTAGTATCAACGTAAAGACATTCCTTCTGAACGTCCACTGCACAGGTAATAATCCAGATAGGACTTCCTGCATCCTCGACCGCCATTTTATTCGGAACCTTGCCGCGCGCAAAACCATACCGCTTATGCAGCAACGCTTTTTCGCGCCTGATCTGTTCGTTCTGTTCCCGGAACGGTAAACCCTGCTTCAAATTGCGGAAAGCTCTGTACCCCTCTTTGTCTTTAATCCTGTTGTTCTTAATGTCCCAGCATTTAGCCCAGGCAATTACAAAGTCTTCCCAGGAAAACATTCCCGGAGGATTATAAATCGGCGATAGATGATAACTTCGCGCATCCTTTTCATCGCTTTTTTTAGTCGGCCGCCATTCGCCCTTTTCCATGATAATTGCCTTATCATAGTTTTTCATAATCTTGCCGCAATGCGGACATTTATATCCTACAGTTTCCAGCTTCGGCTGAAAGTTTTCGTCATTTTCCCAAACAATACCACCAATCTGATTATCATGCCCCTCATCCCATACAGCCCATTCAAGTGGCTGCATTTCACCACAGTATTTGCAAGGCACAAAAAATCGGCGTTCATCGCCCAGCTGATAAAGTCTCCAGATTTTAGAAGTCTGTTCTACCGTCGGAGTAGAACCAAAATAGATTTTTCTCGTTGAAGGGTAAGCGTCAGAGCGCGCAATCGCAAGGTCTTCCATCGTTCCTTCGCCCTTAATGTTCTCGCTCATACCGTCAAGCTCATCAACAAGAATTATTTTATACGAAAAGTTTCGGAACCTGTTACCGGACCGGCCGCCGACGGCATGAAGATAACCGCCCGGAAATTCCTTTTTGAAAGAAGTATCACCAGTATTTCTCGCGCCGGCAGCTTTTTTAGTCTGAGCAAAAATCTTGTTACGCAAACCCGAAGTATCAATCATTCGGTCAATTTTCGTGTCCATCGCCAGCTTTGCCATGCCCTCATCAGGCAAAACATAAAGCATTGGAGCCGGATTACAACCGATGCCGTAAAGCATGACAGTTTCCAGAATTGCCGTTGTTGCTCCAAGCTGATTGCCCTTCATAATGTAAACCTTATGTATCGGACTTTCAGGGCTGAAATTATCGACAATCTCTTTAAAATACGGAAACTGCTTAAAAGAAAACTTACCCGGAAATGGTGTCAGGTCCGCAGCCATATAGCGCACCTGACAAACATAATCACTAGGATTCAGATAATTTCTTTTAGCAGTTAAAGCAATAAAGCTCTTTTTGAGAAAATCAATATCCGCCTGATTTATTACGCACTTCAAATCCCGCTCATCCTCACATTATCATATAAACTTTCATCACCATAAATGCAGTGGTAAATATCGCCTCTGAATAATTTGAAAATGCAGAAACCGCTTCCGATTTTATCTTTATGAATCATTCTGTAACCAGGAAGCGGAACGCAAAGCGGCACAACGTCATTAACATGAGCATACTGCCAGGCATCAGAAACACAACTTTTCACATATTCCCAAGTCTTACGTCCCCATAAAGGCTTAGGCGCGCCGAATGTAATAACATAAGGCTTAATATGAGTTCTGTAATAAAAATCCTCAGCTGCAAGAACACTCATTGCGCCGCCGTAACTCCAGCCGCAGATTTCAACCCTGTAATTTTTATGAACTTGAACCGCACGAATAAGCGCATCCATAACAAGATCATTGCAGCTTTTCCAGGCATTACCCCAGCCGCGCGCTACCTTCATGCAGCTTTCCTGCTTTTTGTAAATCTTCACCGGAAAATCAAAATTATTATGCCAGTCTCTATCCGTTGTAGATTCTTCAAACAAAAGCCTTAAAGTTTTTTCATCATCGTAAACTTTAACAGCCCAGTCCACATCATCACCGCTTTTCGTGTACTGAGTTTTTTTAATTTCCTCGTAAAGTTCATTCGGCTTCATTTTCCTTTTCCTCCCACTCTTTTTTCGCACAGCCGTACATTACCATTTTTTTAATGCCGCACTGACAAACCACCGCCGGAACAGCTCCGGCAAAAGGACAATGACCGTACACCCTTTCCGCACACTGATTGTTTTCGCTCACCGCGCAGAAACTATAGCAGGCTTCTTTTTTGTCGTTATTGTAATCAACAAATCTGATCATATTGTCCTCCTGTTACTACTTTTGAAAGTAGTAGCTATTCAAGCCTTTTGAATAAAATCATTAAGGCAAATACAAACCTCTTACCGAGTGGCATTTCCTTAATCTGATCATAAAGAACGCCCTGAGCTTTTACATAAGCATCCTTTACTTTTTTATTCACACTTTTTCTAATTTTCCTGTCATTCTTTCCGCTCATCCTTTACCTCTCAGCCGTTTTTCTTTGCAGCTCACGAATCCGGCTTTTTATCATCGCCATAGTAACACCGCATTTTGTAGATGCGGCATCATCAAACAATAATTTTTCGTGATTAAGAACGCTTAAAATCGACCTCTTAATCAGCATCAAATTTTCAATCCTGCAATCCTGTCTATTACCATTTAGAAAAATCAGACAGGAATCTTCCGGAATCTTGCCGTTTTCTTTCTGCCAGACAATCCGGTGTTTTAGTTCCCATGTTTTAGGCTCTGCAACCTTAACCTTAATGTAACCGTCATCAACAATTACCTCAGTTCCTACCGGCTGCCAGTTATGCGGACGATGCCCCTTTTTGAACCATCCTTTTTCACAGCCTGGAGCGCAAACCCCTTTTTTCCCCTTGTTTGCGCTGATATGACCTTTTGGAAACCTCATATCAACGCCGCAAGGAAGATGATGCGCATGACACCAGCCGCGCACCTGGCTTACAGAAAAATCTGTTCCAAAGCAAGTGTTTAATTTTTCAGTGGTAACCGAAAAATTAAAACCTTTCCGGTTGTTAATCAGCCATTTAATTTGCTCAGGAGTAAAAAGCAAAGCCTTTGAGCCGTCATATTTATAACCGCTCCTGATTTTATATCTGCTCATTGTAGCTTTTACTTTTCCAGCAGAAAATTCAGTTCCAAAACGCTCATTAAAAAGCCTTGTAATTTCTTCAAGCGGCTTTCCGGGCGCAGTTTCCCTGATATAATCCACCATTTCAGAAGTCCAGATTCTAGCACCCATGCTTTCCGCCTCCACCATTATCATCAGTCAGATATTTTCCTGTACTGGTGTTTTTTGGAACAAGCATTTCAGGAAGCTCACCCTTACCGGCATTCCCCAGAATTTCTTCCCGAAGTTTTAGAGCTTCAATCTGAGTTTTTCCGTTCTGAATAATACTCTTAGCAATATTATTTACTGCCTGAGCACGCTTAATCTGTTTATCCAGCTCTTTTTCGCTTAACTTATCATTCATTAAGTCTTCAAGACACATAAACAGATGATCGTTTAAATCACATAAACTGTTTTTCATTTTTTAGCCTTCTTGTTGTTTTTATTTTTTAACGATTATCGCCGCTTCCATGAATCACACCTCGCGCAGCTCTGGAAGCAAGTTTATCAAGATTTCCCTGCATAACCTCTTCCAGGTCCAGACTGAGCAAAGTAGAAATTTCAGCCACGAACCAGCATACATCGCCAAGTTCCTTTTTAATTTCCTCGCGTCTGTCTCCGTCAATAATTCCGTTTGCATCGCGAACCGCCTTAGCAAACTTTCCGCTGACTTCTCCAGCTTCCTCAGCAAGCCCCATGACCGGATAACGAAAATCTCCGTTTTCCATTCCCATGTAACAAGCTGTCTCATGCGCCTTTTTCTGATACTCGTTGATTTCCAAGCTCATTTTATAACCCCTATTTTTTTGCTACTCGACCGCCCAGGATGCCGGAATTACCTTGTTTTTCCGCCGCTCGACCGCCGTATGCGCTTTTTTTTTAAAAAAAAATTTAGATTTTACACCTTCATCTTCAATACCGTACTCCTTTTTTATCTCCTCCAGATTTATTCCGATATAAAATCCAGCTCTAAAAATTGACTGTTCAACAGAATTATCAATCGGAGCATTCGCAAAGCCATCAGTTTTTTTTTTGCCATTCCTCCGGTAGTTTCTTCTGTCTCCACTCTTCAAAAAAGTTTTCAGTATTCAAAGCCATAGTTAAATCCTCTCAAAAACTCCGTTAGAAGCAACAGCTCAAAACGGACTTTCCCTGATATACACCTTGCCTTTTTCGCAGATGATCGCGCAAGGTAAAAAAGCCTCTTGCAGCTTGTAACCAAAACTGCCGTTCTCATCAATGTCAGGAACCTGTTCAGAACTTAAAATAAAAAGCTCTTCCTGAGCTTTTCCCTCATGACAAAGTTCAGTTAATTTTTCGCAAGCCTCAGCAATTTTCATTTCTTACCTCGCTTAATAAGTTTTTTAATAAACCTTATGCAGCTCATAATTAGCAGCATAAAGAAAAACTCTGGCCAGAAAGCCATGCAGAAAGCAAACAGTAATTTCTCCTCCTTTTCTTCAACGTTGAACCATTTTCGCACAACAAAATAACATGAGAAAGAACCGATAATAACAGCTGCTATCGCTGTAATTTCCTGCCACCCCATCAATAAGTCCTATATCCATGATAAAGCACGCAGAGCTTCCCTTCGTACACGCTGAAAAGTTCTACATACAAAAATCCAGGTTTACACCAGTATTTAGCAGCCATTTCACGCGCCTTAGCTTCGTCAGTCCGCTTGTATTTTCTGCCAACCATCACACCTTTTATATCAATAGCCCGCAGCCAGATGTCGCCGTCATTCTCAGTCAGACACTTCCGCCGCTCAGCTTCCATCACCATTTCAAGCAAAATAAACCTCCACTACTTTCAAAAGTAGTACAACTTTTTTAAATAAAAATGGGCGACCAAACATATAACACCGCCCAGAGACATACAGATTTCCGGAAAATCTGCACGCTGTTACATCTCATCCGCATTTATTCTGCCACCTTTTCAGCGGCCGGTTAGTCGCTCCGCCCCGATCCAACGAGCTTCTAAAGAGCTAGCGTCCACGTCTCCAATCTAACCGTATTTATATCCAGCCCCACCTAGTATCCAGCTGGAATAAAATCCTTATGCACACTCTGGAAGCTCACTCCACGCAACTACATGGCTGCATCCGCTTCCAACCTTTCCGGAATGTACTGTAGTCAATCTACAGTCAATCTCCCAGAACCGCTCACCCTTAAACAAATCGTATTCCGCAGTACAAACCATTCTTTTTCCGTTATCATCCACCACGGTAACCAAGTAAACACCCGGAATAGCCGGATAAACCTCCGCACCCTTCTGGCTAATATAAACCCACTTAATCATTCTTAATTCTCCCCACGTAAAATATGACTTTTTGAAATCCGTGTTGTATCATATATTTTTCCAATTTTCAAAGTTTTTACCGTAGTTATATGAGCAACCACATCCAGCTGACAGCCGCCGCAGCTCATTCTCACCTCGTCACCATTCCGCTGAACGTAAACTTTATGGTCACAGTTCGGACACCTTATAATCAATCTGTCACCATTCTTAATTTCTGGAGGAATCGCCTGCAACAAAAAACGAGCTTTTACCATGCCTAGATGACTTAAATTATGAAAAAAATCAAAATCAGCATCCGCACTGTCAATCGTTACATTCACGCTTTTAGCAGGCGCAGGCTCTACATTGCTTCCAGTCTCCGGCGGCTTAATCTCAATATCCAACTTATTAGCCCTCTTAATCGGCTGATAACCATTTCCGTTATTTATAAACATATTCATTTCTTAATCTCTACTGATTTTATAAATCTTTAATGAACCATCAGAATTATAAAGTGGTGTTGTATGTCCTTCTCTTGTAATTATGTAAGCAACACCAGTTTCTTTGTCTAAAATCACGCTAAATCCGTATTCTTGCTGAATCGGAATAAAATTTTTATTTTCATTTTGATGTTCAGGACGAAAAATCAAAATTCCACTAATACATAAAATAATAAAAAAAGTCAAAATTGCAGTCAAAATCCAGTCTTTTCTCATACTTCACCTTCTGTAACTCGAATTATCATCACTTAATCCTTTTAGCCCTCTCAATAAGCTCCAGGAGCTTCGGATTTTCAATCTTTGCCATACCGTTAAAAGTCAGAAAGCTCACAAACTCATCAATGAGCTTTTTCTGAGCCTGGCAAAATCCTTCAAGCTCCATTATCCTTTTCAGATAACCGGCTTCAATACCGGTCCGCCGACGGCGAACAATATACGGATCTCTCATTCAGCTTTCTCCATCGCATCGCTCACAATGTCGCGCAGATTGTCTTCCTGAGAATATCTGCCCTTCATGTTTTCA
>JAILNY010000015.1 GCA_024691105.1 Treponema sp.
ACGTGAAGCTCCGTTTGAGCAGGTTGATGAAGGCGACTATTATAAGGTTGAAGAAATCGAAGAAGACGTATACGGTGTAAATGAAGCATGGGGATATTTTTCTGATGCAGGACCGGAACGCAGTGCAAACAGATATGATGCCAAAATTTACCACCGTAAATTTACATGGGATGAAAAGAACCAGTTAATCCGCTCTACTGATAACACTGTTGACGTCTACTTTGTTTACGGCGAAGACGGAAAACGCTCACACAAATACACATGGGATACCGAGACTCTTTACTTTAATAACTTCTGGAGCTATTATAAAGACGGAACAACAAGTTTTGCAGGAGGTAAAGTAAGTAAGCATATATTCTTAGGTGAGACACGACTTGCGACAACGATAAATGACTATGCGTACGCAGTAAATGGCGATCATAGTACTGAAAGTGACCATATTTACTACTATCATAGCGACCATTTAGGAAGTGCGCAGCTTGTAACGGATTACCGCGGAGATGAATACGAAAGGTTAGAGTACACACCTTATGGTGAAACATGGGTTAATGTAAAGATACAGGGTGATAATGAACGCACTCCTATGTCTTTCCGCTTTAGTGCTAAAGAGCTGGATAAAGAAACCGGCTTTTATTACTACGGCGCTCGCTATTTAGACCCTAAATACTCAAGATGGATTAGTGCAGACCCTGCCATGAATACGGGAGAATACTTCCCACAGGCTCCAGTAAATGACGAAGCTAAGAAACATAACCAGAATTTACCTGGAATGGGCGGTGTATTTAATCACATCAATAGCAATTTATTTGCATACGGGAACAATAATCCGATTAAATATACAGATCCTGATGGAAGGGATATCATATCTGATGATGTTTCACAAAATGATGAAATTCTGAAAGATATAACTCTTATAGCAGGTAATGGTTTTTATTTTGATCAATCAGGAAATTTGCAAGTAGATGAATCTGTACAACCTGGCGAAAAATATAATAAAGAGATTAGAACTGAATTGATTTCACTTATAAACGGAAAGAGTAAAAATGTAAAAGTTTTTATTAAATATTCTTTAGATTATACAGACATGAGCCCAGATGGAGAGGGGAATTTTGTTGAATTAGCAGGCTGTGAAAATTTAGGAAAGACTTCCTATGGAGACCCCGAAGGAAAGACTTACAGAGTTTGTGTACCAAACCAATTATTTGAAAATTCTAAAGGGGAAAGAGCATCTATATTTATTCATGAGTTTATGGGGCATTTGATTCCTACAATAGCAGGAAAAACTGGTGGAAATGCTGTTAGAGATACGATGCCGATGATAGAATCACTTGGACTTTCAATACCAAGTTTTTTGAAATTGCCATGGAGTGAACCTGTGTGTGAATTTCATGATGGTGCTTTACCAGGAGTTAAGGAGCAGGGATGGATAAAAAAATAGTATTTTTCATATGGATTTTTTTAGTATTATTTATTGGACCGATTCATGCGAATGAAAGATTGAAAAATGAAAAACTGCATTTAGCAGGCAATGGTCTTATTTTCTATTTTGAAGCAGAATATGAGTTAGATAATAATGTGTACGTTTCAGATGAGATACCAACTCAACCTGTTTATTCTATTGAATTGAAGAATAGAGTATTAAAAATCTCTTTTTTTCCTAGAGGTAATAAAGTTCAAATTGCAAGTGAATCAACACATTATCCAATGCTTGTAAGATTAGTTCAATCTGGAAATAAATTAGCGTTTACTATAGATTTTAATATGATTATAAGCAAAGCTGGTTTATCTTTAAATGATATTGATAGTTTTGAGATAAAAATTATTGATACAGTTTTTTATTCTAAACAAAAGTTACATCAATGTTATCTTACGCAAAAAGATATGTATAGTTTAAAACATATAACTTCTTCTTTAACCATAATAGATAAGCAGGATTATATGGCTTATTGGGTAAAAACAAATCATTAATTTTACACTGTATTCTTAATTCCCACAAATACAAATTGATGTGATGTAAACTGCGCTGTTGAGGCGTAATCTCTGCGCATTCGCCAAAAATTCAACCGTCCGCTAGTTGACAAAAAGTGCTAAAATAGTGATAATAGCCTACGAATATTCAAATTTTATATAGGAGCGCGCACCGTGCCTTGTGGTAAGAAAAGAAAGCGCCAGAAGATGGCGACACATAAGCGAAAAAAGATGCTTAGAAGAAATCGGCATAAGAGCAAGTAATTTTTACTTGGAAAATATTTAATATGTGCCATTAAAGACTGCAAAAGCAGATGCTTGAGCGGTCTTTTTTTTTGGAGGCTTTTTACGATTCTTTCCAGCATTCATTCGCCTGAAGATTTAAAAAATATTTCTAAAAATTCTCTGCGAACTCTTGCAAGTGAATTACGAAAAAAAATAATTGAAGTTGTCGGAAAAAACGGCGGTCATCTTGCAAGCAATCTTGGTGTTGTTGAATTAACTATCGCACTCCATCGCGTATTTAATAATAAAAATGATGCAATTGTCTGGGACGTAAGTCACCAGTGTTATGCTCATAAAATGCTGACCGGGCGTTTGTCTGAATTTAATTCATTGAGGCAGCATGACGGCTTGTCAGGTTTTACAAAGATGGCCGAAAGTCCGTATGACTATTTTGATAACGGGCATGCATCGACAAGTATTTCGTCGAGTCTTGGGCTTTTGACGGCGCGTTCACTTTTGAAAAAGTATGGCGCGCAGAAATCCGTGCAATCTGAAACCGCGCCTGGTTTACAGACGGACGGCAAGGTTGTTGCCGTTATCGGTGACGGTGCTTTGACCGGCGGGCTTGCGTTTGAAGGCTTGTGCCACGCAGGACAGCTTCAGAAAAATCTGATAATCGTATTAAACGACAATCAGATGTCAATCGATTCTAATAACGGTTCTCTGTCTAGATACTTGAGCCGTCTTACAATGTCTTCCCATTATCAGAAAATCAGTCACGGAATTGACTACTTTGCAGAACGCGCTCCGTTGGTAAATAAATTCCTTCCGCAGTTTATTGCAAAATTTAAGCGTGGTCTTAAAGGTCTTTTTTTAGCAAATAATCTTTTTGTTGAACTTGGTTACGAATATGTAGGTCCTTTAAACGGCCATGACATTAACGAACTTGAACTTGTTTTTAACCGCGTAAAAAAACTTGATAAGCCGGTTGTTGTTCACGTTGTTACAAAAAAAGGAAAGGGCTACAGTCCAGCCGAAAATGATCCGCAGACTTTTCATGGTATCGGACCGTTTTGTATTACGGACGGCTCGGTCGAAAAATTTGATGCGGTAAGTTTTACAGAAAGCTTTGCAAAATCAATTGTAGAACTTGGTCAGAAAAATCCGTGCATTGTTACGATAACTGCGGCGATGGCAAAGGGAACAGGTCTTGATACTTTTGCACGCCACTTTCCGGACAGGTTTTTTGATGTAGGTATTGCAGAAGAGCACGCTGTGACCTTTGCCGGCGGTCTTGCCAAAGGCGGTCTTGTTCCTGTTGTGTGTATCTATTCAACTTTTATACAGCGTTCGATTGACCAGATTATCCATGATGTCGCGCTGCCGGATTTTCATGTGGTGTTTGTTTTTGACAGAAGCGGCGCCGTTCCAAATGACGGTGAAACGCATCAGGGAATTTTTGACATTGCGCTTTTGCGTCCGATTCCGAATATGACAATTTTATCGCCGTGTTCAAGTTCTGAGCTTGAGATGATGTTAAATGCAGCAGTCGATATGAAAGGACCTGTCGCAATCCGCTATCCAAAGCTTACCTGTCCTAACGAGCTTGACTCTTATAAGGCGCCGCTTGTCAGTGGCCGTGGAATTTTATTAACGCCTGAGACTTTTGCGCCTTCGCTTTCTGTTCAGTTTGATGAGGCGGAAGCGACGGGTAAAGTTCAAAAGACTTTAATCATTACGACCGGCTCTCTTTTAAGCGAAGTAATTGTTGCTTCGCGCGCGCGTCTTGAAAAAAATATTTACACAGACATTTATAATCTGCGTTATATTAAACCGCTTGATGAAGAATACTTATGCAGCCTTTGTAAGGGTTATGAAAAAATAATTATTACAGAAGATGGAATTAAAAATGGTGGAGTGGGTGAATATATTGAATGTCTTTTGCGCCGCGAAGGAATTTCAAATATAAAGCTTTTAGCATTCCCGCAAAAATTTATTTCGCAGGGAACGCGGCTTGAAGTTTTGACTGACGCAGGACTTTCCAGCAGGAATATAGAAAATGCTTGAGTTCAAATTAAAAAACAGAATTTTAAAAACAGAACGGCCTGCCTTTGTTGCAGGAATTGTAAACGCTAACCGTGATTCATTCTGGAAAGGAAGCCGCGGAGGATTTTCTCTTGCAAAGCGCCTTATCGATGAAAAAGCTGATATGCTTGATATCGGCGCTGAAAGTTCACGCCCTGGTGCAAAATACATCAGCGAAAAAGACGAAATTAAAGCGCTGATTCCGCTTATTAAAAAAATCAGAAAGTATTCTGACATTCCACTTTCGATTGATACACGAAAGAAAAATGTAATCAAAGCCTGTGTCGAAGAAGGCGCAGATATTTTAAATGATATTTCCGCTTTGGAAGATGATGCAGAAATTGGAGAGTATGCGGCAAAAGAAGGAATTCCTGTAATTTTAATGCATAAAAGGCAAAATCCTGATATAATGCAGGAATATACAGAATATAAAAATATTTTTGAGGAAGTGCAGGATTATTTATATTCACGCATTGAATATGCAAAAAAATGCGGCATTGCAGAAGATAAAATAATCATTGATCCGGGAATTGGTTTTGCAAAGAATCTTGAAGGCAATCTTATTTTGATTAAAGAATGCGGAAAGCTTTGCGGCGCTAAGTATCCTTTGATGATGGCACTTTCGAGAAAGTCATGCATAGGGCAACTGACTGGGCGCGCTGTTAGTGAGCGCCTGTCTGGGAGTCTGGCTGCTGATTTGTATTCTGTTATGAATGGTGCACAGTTTGTGCGTGTTCATGATGTCAAAGAAACAGTTGATACTCTGGAAGTATTGAAGGGAATAATTAATGCTGGCAGTTGAACAGTTACGAAGAGTTTATTCGCATATCAGTCCTGTGCTGGATGTTTTGATCATCGCGTTTATTTTATATAAAGCGTATGAGCTTTTGATGAAGACAAATGGTATTCAGATTTTGCGTTCTGCAATCCTTATCGGATTCTTTTATCTTGTAGCATCTTTTCTAAAGCTTGAAACGACAACGTGGATTTTAAATATCATCGCGCCGGGACTTTTAGTATGTTTTGTAATTGTGTTCCAGCCTGAATTAAGAAAAATAGTTTTAAAGCTTGGTCAGAAAGAATGGTTTTCTTTTGGAAACAGATCCAAGCATACTCATGTTGATGCAGTTTTGATTGCGGCAGATCAGCTTTCTAAAATGAAGCGCGGTATGCTTGCAGTTTTTGTCCGCCACACAAAGCTTGATGATTATATAGAAACCGGAACTCGTCTTGACGCAAAGCTTTCTTCTGCGCTTCTTTATACGATTTTTAGTCACGATACACCGCTTCATGATGCGGCCTGTGTTATTCAGGGTGGAAAGATTATTGCTGCCGGTTGTTTTTTGCCTTTGAGTGAACAGTACGATATTAGAAAGACCTTTGGAACAAGACACCGCGCAGCCCTTGGACTTGCAGAACAGACTGACGCAGTAGTCCTGATTGTTTCTGAAGAAACCGGCGCAATAAGCCTTGCATATGATTCAAAACTTCATTATGACCTTTCGATAAATGAGCTTACAAACACATTGGAAGAATTACTTGAAATTACTTCTGATTCGCGCAATATTGAGGACACAATAGATGAAAGCAGAATTAATTCTTAAAAAAATAACTTACAACTGGCTTCCAAAATGTTTTTGTATTGGAGCTGCAATTATTTTATATCTTTTAGGTCATACAGCTCGTCTTGAACATCGTACTTTTTCTGTTCCGCTTGCAACGATTGAAGACGGAAGTTTAATGAGTGCAAGTTCGCTCCCATCTTATGTAAATGTTACAGTCCGCTCAGAGTCAAACAGCATTTCAAGTATTGCAAGCTCGGATATTCAGGCGGTTCTTGATTTAAGTTATTACACAAAAGAAGGAACTTACAATGTTCCGGTTTCGCTTTCGCTATCGTCGCAGGTTATTTTAAGCGATCCTGTTGAACTTGTTGTAACGCCTGAAGTGTATTCTGTAAAGCTTGAAGAAAAGGCCCGCAAATCTGTTCCGATCGTTGTTCCGCTTATGGGAGACCCTATGCATGGCTACGAGGTTAAAGAGATAAAGATTTATCCGCAGCAGGCAATAATTTCTGGCCCACGTTCAATGGTCGAATCATGCAGTCAAATTTCTACAGAAGAGCTTGACCTTTCTGAGTCAAAAGATGACTTTGAAGAATACAAAGCTGTAAGAAATGTTAACCGCCATATCGAAATTGTAAGTCCGCAACAGGTTAAGGCAAATGTTATTTTCCAGACTTCGCTTGTTACAAAGACCTTTAACAACTGTCCTGTTTTCTTTGGACATCTTGCACCTGAACTTGAAATAGAAGAAAAGCCTGAAATTTCTTTTACGGTTTCTGGTGCTGAACTTGTGCTTGAAAAATTCTATCCTTCTGAATATACAGTGCAGGCTGACTGTTCTTTAATTTCTCAGCCGGGTGAATATGAACTTCCAGTTGTGATTGCCGTGCAGGATGCATTTAAGCTTGAGTCTCAGAGCCTTGAAAAAGTAAAAGTTGTTGTAAAGCCGCGACCTGTTGAACAAAACGAAGGCGAGCAAAACGATGCTTCAGTCGAAGACAAAAAACATAAGCCTAAAAAGGAAAACCAGCAGTGATCATCGGACTTGGAACAGATATTACAGAGGTAAAGCGTTTTAAAAAGTGGGTAGAGGAGCCTTCGTATATTCAGCGTTTTTTTAACGAAAAAGAAATTTCTAAAACTGCTGATGGCAAACTGACTGAACGGCAGCTTTCTTCTTTGTGCCAGCATTACGCGGTGCGTTTTGCTGCAAAAGAAGCTTTTTCTAAAGCGCTTGGAACCGGTATTTCCGGTTTTGAACTTAAGGATGTTTATGTTCAGAATGAAGAAAGCGGAAAGCCTTATCTGGTTTTGGAGAATTCTGCAAAAGAACTTTTTGAAAAAATCTGTGGAAAGGCAAATATTTTAGTTTCACTTTCGCACGAAAAAGAATATGCGCTTGCAACTGTAATTATTGAAAAGTGAAAATTATCTGTTATAATATATAGCAAGTTGATGTTATTGGGGGAAAAATGGTTTCTGGAGTAAAAAAGGCCGGCGAAAAGAAAAAGCCTGCAATTTCGTATTGGTCAAAAAATAAATGTCATTGTCCTGTTTGTAAAAAAGATTTTCCACGCGAAGAAATGCTTAGTGGTAACGGACGAATGAACGCAGGAAAGCTTACAGAAGAACTTCACAGACATTATATTCCTTCTGCCAGATTTGGAAAAATAACTCCGCTTATTTATGCTGTCGGTGCATGTCCAAACTGCCATGCTGCTTTTTTATGGAATGACTTTAAAGAGATTGATGATCAAGACTCGCTTGACCGCATTTACGATAAGATGGAAGAACGCAAGGCGGCCGTTAATGCGGTATTCCCGTATTATGATTTGACCCGTAACCGCAATCTTCTAGATGGCGCTGCGATGTATTATCTTGCAATTCTTACTTATGACGAAGTTGACCTGTCTTTTTTACCTACAATGAAAAGGGCAATTTTAACTCTGCGCCTTGCGTGGCTTTGTCTTGAGCTTGACGAAGAATGTCCCGGACATAACTACAAGGTTGTGGCCGATGTCTTTTATAAAAAAGCAATTTTCTTTTATCAGCAGGCAGTTCTTAATGAAACAAACCGCGTAGAAAAAAGTTCAACCCTTGCAAATATGGGACCTGATACAGACAAAAACTACGGCTGGGATGGCGTAATTTATTTGTGTGGTCTGCTTGAATATAAATACGGCCAGAGAGATGATATAGCATTAAGACTTAAAAAGCTTGATGAATCTAAAATTGCTATTGCACGTATTTTTGGTCTTGGAAAAACTACAAAAGAAAAACCAGGACCGCTTTTGGAGCATTCAAGAAATCTGTATGACACTTTAACAAAAGAGCTTGACGGTCAGGACGTCGGTGACATTGAACTTTAGTTTTTAAAGTTATTTTTTAAGGAATAATTTTTGCGTAACATTTTACTTACGGTTTCTTATGATGGAACAAATTTTTGCGGCTGGCAGAGACAGGATAAAAGCGATGGCGGGAAACCTGTCAGAACTGTCCAGGGCGAAATTGAAAAGGTTCTTGAAAAAATTTTAAAAGAAAAAAATTCTCTTCAGGGGTCGGGTAGAACGGACAGCGGTGTGCATGCGGTCGCTCAGACTGCAAATTTTAAAACGTCTAATGAGTCTCTGCCCGCTAATAAATTTAGTGTGGCGCTTAATTCGCTTTTACCGTCTGATATCCGTATTACAGAATCTAAAGAAGTAAGTGATGACTTTTCTGCAAGGTTCAGCGCAACGAGCCGCACGTACCGATATTTTATCATGCCGTCACATACGGCAGTTGCATCTCAGATGCCTTATGTCTGGGATATAAAACATGAACCTGATATTGATGTGTTAAATAAAATGGCTTTGTGCCTGCGTGGAGAAATTGACTGTGCGACCTTTGCGGCAAGCGGTGACGAGAGTCTGTCGACTTTTCGTTATATTGAGGATGCTCATTTTTTTTATCAGGATGCAAGTCCGTGCGGCCGTGCGCTGGTTTTTGAAATTACGGCAAACGCTTTTTTATGGAAGATGGTCCGCTCGATCACGGGCTCTCTGATTCATTTTGAAAAAAATGGCAAGGATGCGGAGTATTTTAAGGCGGTATTAGAAAGCCATGACAGAAGTAAGGCCGGACCTACGGCGCCATCGACAGGGCTTTTTTTGTGGAGCGTGTCGTACGATGGAATTCGCCGGCATTAGAAACCGCGCTATACCAATGTGCGGCATCGCGCGGTTGGAAGACGCGAAATCTTTTGACGCGCGAGACTAAAGTCCTCGCCGCCTAAAAACGCGCGCTAGAGCATGTTTACAGGATCTACGTCAGTTTCGATGTATACGTTTGCGGGTTTTGTAAAATCGTAAATCAAGTGATGCGCAAGCTTTTGAAGAACCTGAATATTTTTGGATTTTAAAATAATCTGATAGCGGTAATTGCTTGAAATTTTTTGCAGCGGACATTCTGATTCACCTAAAATTTCTACATCCTCAGTTTGCGACGGAAACTGCTTTTTTAATTCTTCAAGTTTTGTGTTAAGAATTTTTTTTGCAGAGGCCGCAGTACTAAGCGCATCCTGCAAATTTGCAGAGCGGAATACAAGACGCACAAGGCGCGAAAACGGCGGAAACTCTAAGAGCTTTCGCATGCCAAGCTCTGATGTATAAAACTCCGTAATCTTTGAGTGACATGCGTAATAAATGCTTTCGGCATTAGGATTATAGGTCTGAATGTAAACAATGCCGTCGGGAAAAAATCTTCCGGCGCGGCCTGCAACCTGTGTGATAAGCGCAAAGGTCTTTTCTGATGCGCGGAAGTCCGGCATGTGAAGTCCCGTATCAGCAAGAATGATTCCGACAAGCTTAAGATTTGGAAAGTTAAGACCTTTGGCAATCATCTGTGTTCCAAGCATGATGTCGTATTTGCCGCTTCTAAAGTCATTTAACTTTTCTTCAAGTTCACCTTTTTTTGTAAGCGAATCTGTATCAACTCGTAAGATTCTTGCATCCGGAAATTTTGCCTTTACCTCGGACTCGATAAACTCCGTTCCAAAACCTGAGTAGCCGATGTCAAACGAACCGCACTCAGGGCAGCTTGACGGTGGTTCAATTGACCAGCCGCAATAATGGCATTTAAGGCGGTTTGCCGATTTGTGATAGGTCATCGGTACAGAACAGTTTTTGCATTTGAGCTCAAAGCCGCAGGTTGAACATCTGAAAAAGTGAGTAAAGCCGCGCCGATTTAAAAACAGGATTGACTGTTTTTTTTCTGAAAGAGTTTTTAATACGGCGTCTTTTAATTCGTCGGAGATGCTTTGTCCCTGAATATTCTGCTGGTTTAAGTCGATGCATTTGATTTTCGGCGCGGCGCCTCCAGAAAGCCTTTTGGTCAGTTTGTGGCAGACAAATTGCCCGTTAGAGATTGAATTCCAGCTTTCGACTGAAGGAGTTGCGCTTCCCATTAAGAGTGGAATTTTTAGTTTTGAACAGCGGTACATTGCAATCTGCCGCGCGTGGTAGCGCGGAGAGTTTCCGGATTTATAAGAGCCGTCATGCTCTTCGTCGATGATGATAAGTCCTAAATCCGGCACCGGTGCAAAAACTGCGCTCCGCGCGCCGATTACAATGCGGGCTTCTTTTTTTAGAATGCGGTTCCACTCGTTTAACTTTTGACTTGGAGTAAGGCCAGAGTGAAGGACTGCAACGGTTGAACCAAAACGGACGCTTACTTCTTCTATGACCTGCGGCGTTAAACCGATTTCTGGAACAAGATAAATAATTCCTTTTCCCTGTTTTAAGATTGAGCTTGCAACCTGAAGAAATACTTCGGTTTTTCCGCTTCCGGTTGAGCCGTATAGATAGTGATATAAATTTTTGTCATCGTTTGCGGCATCGCAGATTTCTTTGATGGCTTTTTTTTGTTCGTCAGAAAGCGTGATGTTTTTTTGCTGAGGGAATTCATCAATAAATGAAAATGCTGCGCTGTCAGTTTCTCGCTTTCCGGAAGGAATCATCGAACATAAGATTTCTCCGATTGGTGCTATGTAATAATCTGACATCCAGCGGCTAAGCTGAATCAGCTCTTTTGTGATGACCGGATTTTCATCAAGGACGCGGACAATCGGGCGGATTTTTGATGAATCAAAAGAAAGATTGTCCGGAAGTTTGTCAAAAATATCCGTGATGATTCCTATAAGACGGCGGTTGCCGAATTTTACTTCTGCACGCTTTCCGATTTCTTCTTCATAATTTTTTACAGAAGTCTTTCTTTTTTTTGCGATTAATTCAATCTGTGAGTCTTCGTTTTTATTAAGCTCGATAGACTTTGTGCCCGGCGGAAGAGTCGAATAGGTGAATGTCTGATTTACAGGCACATTAAGTGCAACCTGAACGTAGCGCACTTTTTTATTTTATTCCTTTGAGTATGAACGTTCATAATCCGGAGCAAGTTCTAAAAGCTTTGCACGGAATGCTTTTAAGTCCTGCCATGCCGGAGCCTTAAGGCCTGCATCGCGTAAAAGAGCGCTCGGATGGTAAGTAGCCATCGCAGGAATCCCGAATATCGTAGAAAAACTTCCGCGTAAAGAATGAATTCCTGCGCTGGTTTTTAAAAGAGTTTGTGCGGCGACTCTTCCCATCATTAAAATCATTTTTGGTTTTAAAATATGAATTTGCGCTTCGAGAAAACTGATGCAGGCAGAAATTTCTTCTGGAGAAGGATCGCGGTTCTGCGGCGGGCGGCATTTTACGATGTTTGCAATGTAGCAGTTTTGCTTTCGGCTTAAGGAGATTGCGGCAAGCATCTTATCCAAAAGCTGGCCGGCAGCACCTACAAATGGAAGTCCCTGAATGTCTTCGTCGTGGCCGGGACCTTCGCCGATTACAAGGACAAGCGGTTGAGTGACGCCGGTTCCGGGAACGACATGGGTTCTTGTTGTGCAAAGGACGCAGCGGTTACATGAAGCGATTTTTTGTGCGATGGACTCGATTGATGACTCTGTTGCCGGCGTTGTCGGTGCGGTCTGAGATTCCGCGGATGGAGGCGTAGAAGTCGAGTCAGGTTTCAGGGACCGCGCTTCAGATGATGTGACAGCGGACGCGACGTCGGTATTTTGACTTGGTGCGTCTGATGTGGCAGTTGGCGCGCTCAGAGATGAAGGCTCGGATTTTGACTGTGCGGCTACGGATGCGCCGGCGTTGTTCTGTTCAATATCATCTGTAAAAGCAGGTGTGGGACCTGAAAAACTTTGAGGCATATAGCCGTTGATGTATGCTGCCGTTGTTTTTAGTAAATTGAATAACTGTTCTTTTTCTACTGCCTTCATTCCTTTATAATATCACATTGTTTGACCATAATTCAATAAATGTTTATACTTTAGCATATGAAAAGTTTGGCTCTAAAAAAGTTTTTTATCGGGGTAGCTGCTCTTTTTCTTTCTTTTAATGCTTTTGCATTTACAAGAGGCGGACAGGATTTAATTTTACCGGGACATTGGGTATATACTTCTTTACATATTGTTGAACAGGAAGTTGGAAGAGTTACTTTTGGAGATCAGGCACCTGTTTCGATTAATGAATTACGAACTTATCTTGAAGATATAGATTACGAGCGATTGAGCGCGCCTGGAAAAATTCACTACGAAAAAATCATAAACTATATTCAGGATAAAACCTGGTCTTTAAACGTAGGCGTTTTTTCAATTGGAACTGAGCCTTCTGTAAATCCTGAAGGATTTTATAAATCAAATGCAGATATTCCGTGGATAAATGATTATACAAAGCGGCAGGCTCTTTTAGACGTTCCGATAAAGTTCAGTATTTCGGATTATCTTTCGGTATACATGGGCCTTCAGATGTCGCAGAATTATACTGCAAGATTTAGAAACGATAATTATTTTAATCAGTTTTTTACAATTGATACTTTAGATCCTGTTTTAACTCACGAGAATTATCTGTCTGCAGGTTACTGCTGGAATAATAATGTCGGTGTGAGTTTAGTTTTAGCAACCGGGACTCAGAGTATTGGAAATTCCCTGATGCCAAGCATTATTATGTCTGAATATCTGACTGATGCACCGTATCTTAACTTAAGGGTTTATTCACCGGTTTTTAATTATGATTTAAATGTTACGCAGCTTACTCATCAGACATTTTTTTATACTCACAGGATCGAAGCACGCTTTTTTAAGATGATAAATGTTTCTGTTCTTGAAGGAGTTTTGCCTTATAATACTTTTGACCTTCGTTTTATAAATCCGTTTGGTGTTTATCACGGCTATGGTTTGTTTAATGAATTTCCCGGATACTGTTCTTCGTATCTTGGATTTAAAGTCTCTATCACTCCATGTAAATATCTTCGTATTTACGGATTATATTCTCAAAACGAACATACAATGAAAAGTGAAAAAGATTCAGGTGACAACTCAACTCCTGAAGGCTCTGGCTTTATGGCAGGAATTGAATCTTATATTCCTGCAAAGAAAGGACACTTTCATGCAGGAGTTGAATTTTATTACACAAATCCATATTTGTTTATAAAAGATAATCCCAATGTTTCTTTTGCAAAAGTGTTTGGCGAAATGGTAGCATCTTCTCCTGATTATTATCAGTGGGTTGGAAGTCCTCTCGGACCTGACACTCTTGCGTTCCAGGTTGCCTTTGGATATGAGAAGCCTTCTGTTGATGCGGGTGCCTGGTCAATTAATTGTATTTATAATTTTGCAGCTGCGGGGGAGTTTTCAGGTGACAGGATTTTTAAGAATGCCGGATGGAAGAGTAACGGCTCTTATGACGAAAGTGCCTGGGTATATCCTTCAAACCCGACATATAAAGATGGTGCAAACTTCAGTGCACCTCACGGGATTGTTGAATACCGCAATTCACTTTATGTGTGCGGTTCATGGCAGCCTTTAAGATGGCTTACGTTATCGCTTCAGCCAGGATACACATTCATCTATAATTACGGACACGAAACTGGCGCTATACGACAGGGCTTTGAAATTTCTTTTACAACAAAAATTGCGCTGACAAAAATTCCTAACAATCCATTGTCAGTTGACTTTTTGTTCAAGGATCCGCGCGATAAGAAAACAAAAACCGAAAGCAATGTAAACTCTCAATAAAATACGGAATAAAAAAATGAAAAGACTGATTGTATTATTTTTTGTTTTATCGATATCGATTTGTAATGTATTTTCTCTTGGCCGCGGTAAGCAGGAATTTGTTAAAGCTGGACACTGGGTTTATGACAATCTTGCGGCAATTATGACCGAGTCCGGTATTACAGATTTTTATGATGAAACTCCGCTTACTGTAAGTCAGATACAGGTAATGCTTGATGCTGTTGATTATGATGCTTTGAGTAACAGCGGAAAGAGAGCATATGACAGCATCGTGGAATATTTTAATGAGACAAACTGGGGTTTTAATTCTGATGTTTTTTCTATGGGAGTTGAACTTTCTGTAAATCCTGAAGGACAGTATAAAACAAATGACAGCCTTGAATGGATTTTTAACAGAAGGGAGCGCAGTCCTTTTATTGAAGCTCAGGTTGGACTTAAATTATCTGATTATGTCTTTATGGGCGCAGATATTCCTGTGCGCGTTACAAAGTCCGGTTTAGAACGGAGTGATACCTATGTAAACGTTCCATATAGAATGGCACTTTTTGATTTAAACTTTCCGCATGATGCTTATGCAAGTGCCGGTTATATGTTTACAGAGAAGACTGGAATTAATTTTAGAATTTCAACTTTACAGCAGGAGCTCGGCCGCTCATCAATCGGAAGCATAATTTTATCTGATAATCTTACGGACGCTCCTAATGCACAGCTTTCGTTTTTTTCGCCATACATCGGATATTCAGCTAACATTACGATGCTTGGAATGGACAGATATTTTTACTTTCATAACATTCAGATTAAGCCGCACAAAAAAGTGAATTTTTCGATAATCGAAGGATGCCTTCCATACGGAACATTTGATTTAAGATATGCAGTTCCATTTTCGATTTTCCACGGAATGGCAAGCTGGTATGACTATCAGGCAAAGGTAGATGGCTCGGGTGAAACTTATGATGTTGCAAGTTTTCTTGCATTAAAAATTCAATATACTCCTGTTAAATACTTGAGACTTTACGGTAACTTTGCAATGAATCAGTTTCAGATGCCAAATGAGCCGACTGATATTCCAAATGGGCTTGCAGGTCAGCTTGGTCTTGAAAGTTTTATCCCGGCTGGTAAAGGCTATGTTCATTTTTCTTTAGAAGGCTCTTATGCAACGCCTTATTTTATGATTACGGAAAGTCCAAACTGGTCGTATGTAAAAACTTATAGAGAATTATCTGATGAATCAAAAAACTTTTATGAGTGGATTGGTTCTCCTTATGGACCTGACTCAATTGCGGCAAAATTAACCTGTGGTTATAAAGTTGAAAAAAAATGGGCAATTGATGCAAGTTATCTGTTTGTTGCACGCGGGGAACTTTCTAGACCCGACTTCTGTGGCTGGGGCGGTTCAGATTATGGATTTAAGAGAATCGGTCTTGATCGACAGGCAAACTGGATTCACCCGTCTGTAACAACAAATGAAAAATATAAAAAGGGTGGAACATTTATAACACCATCGGGTGTCCCAGAATATATGAATGTATTCAGCGTAAAGGCAGATTACTGGCTTTTTGACTGGTTATGCTTTACAGCACGGCCTGGACTTGCTTTTGCATTCAATAACAATAATCAAGAGGGTGATTTTGCACTAGGCTTTGAATTTGCTTTTAGTGTAAAATGTAATCTCAACAAAATAAAAAAATAAAGAGGAACAAAATGAAAAAAAGATTTTTAGTATTTTTTGCAGTATTCAGTTTATGCGCATCTCTTTTTGCACAGGTTTCGCTTGATCCAAACGATCCTTTTTATGCAGATGCCAAAAACTGGGAGACAGCCGGTATTGTAAACTGGCTTCCACAGATTAGACCTTATTCAGTACAGGCTGTTAAAAAAATTCTTAATCAGGTAAAAGAAAACGGCAGCGAAGAAGATATTAAGAAAGCTGAATTTTATGAAAAAAAATATTTTTCTAAGGGCTGGAATGCCGGAATTGAGATTGGGGATAAGGCTAATTTATCCAATGCTTCGGACCTTACAAAGAATATGTTTTATGTAGCGCCGAGAGTGTGGGGCGACTTTAACCTTGGAAAGTATGTAGGCTTTGGTTATAAGGTTGGAATTCTTGTTAATAAAAATGACGTTACTGATGCAGCATTGCTTCCAATGTATTATACAAGTTTATTTGACACAAGTAATGACCCTTTTTCGTTTGGAAGTTTTGTTGCAAACTGGGATATAACAGGAAGTATTACCTTTGGTCTTGATAACCTTTACGGATTGCTCAGCGTAAATAAAGTTGCCTATGGACCTTTTATTGATGACAGTGTTATGTTAAACGGTGGTCAGTTTCATACAGGAAATTTTGGTTTTGTATATGAAGGTGATAAATTTGGTTATACCCATCTTTTTAGTATTTTAAGCCGTGGAACTGTTAATGGTAAAGGCATGTTTATGCCAGAAAAGTTTATGGGCTTTCAGTCATACAGATTTACTCCAATAAAACAGCTTGCAATTTCATTTTTTGATGCGGGGGTTTATACAAATAGATTTGACCCAAGTTATTTATTACCGATTCCATTTTATGTTATGCAGGCAACTTTTTCTAATTCAGATAACTGGGCTGCCGGTTTGACCTTTGATATAAGACCAATAGATAAACTTGGAATTTCTCTTTGTGGTGTTATTGATGATGTTGACCTTAACAGTTTTGTAAAGGGTGACTTTAATTCAAGATTTAAGTTTGCTTTACAGGGTGGAATTAATTATACGCCTTCTGTAAAGTTTATTGATAATCTTTCTCTTGATTATACAATAAATGCTCCATATACACTTACACATAGTACCTCGTCGGTTTATTTAGAAAATCTTTCTGGATTAAGCCCGTCTGAGCTCAAAGCTGTTGTTGAAGCAAATTACAACCGTGATTTATTTACAACACATACTTCAAATCTTGGAACTAAGCTTCCTCCAAACTCTGACAGAATTCAGTTTAAAGCAAAGTTTACTCCAACTGACCGCCTTAAACTTGACTTTAGTACAACCTTTGTCCGCCATGCAAATATTGCAGAAGGTTTTACCAATGAAGAAGCAAAACAGTATTTGCAGGCTAATTACAACCTTGCAACCGCTGATGCTTCTAGTCCTGTTCCAAATTATCTTTCCACAGATGGCTCAATCTGGACCGCTCCATTGTCTTTGCCTTCCCGTGAAAGAAATAACTTTTTACGTCAGGAACATGTTATGTATATACTTCAGCTTGGATTAAATGCAGAATACGAACTTGAGAGAATGAAGTGGGGTTCAATGGTATTTAATTTTGGCTATATGTTTGAATATATCTATAACAAGGGTGTTGATTCTGATATTTATAAAACCGGCGTAAATAATCCGACAGATGCAGATGTTGCTGCGGCAAAAGCACAATGGGTTGCAAATTTACGCAATGTGTTTAATAATTATTTTAGTGTATCTGTAAAATATTATTACTAAGATTTTGAAATATTTTTCAAGATAAATTGAGGATAAGTTATGAGCCAGAAAAGAAAATTTTTATTTTTTTACCTTACTACAGGCGCAGGTCATATTTCTACAGCAAATGTAATGCGTGAATGTATTTTAAAAAACAATCCTGATGCAGAAATTGTAATGGTAAATGGTTTTGATAAAAAGAATTTCTGGGGACAGTTTCTTTTTGAACAGGGCTATTATGTCTCGACAAACTGGTTTCATGGACTTTATCCTCTTGCTTATGACCTTGGATTAAAGCGCATATGGCAGACTATGCTTTTGGGCATTATTATGCCTCATACGCTTTTGTATTTAAGAAGCGTCATTAAAAGGGAAAAACCAACTGACATTATTTCGTTCCATTTTGCACTTTCTCCGTTCTTGAAAAGAATCGTTGATTCATCAAAAGAAAAAATCAACATGAGTGTAATGGTAACAGATCCTTTTACAGCGCCACCGTTCTGGTTTTACGATAGATCTATTCATTATCTTGTATATTCTCAGAGAGCAAAGGATATCGGTATAAGTTTAAAAGTTCCTGCAGAGAATATTGATATTGTTCCATTTGCACTAAATCCAAAATATGCAGAGCCTTTTACAAAAGACGATGTCATCGCCTTAAAGAAAAAGCACGGCTTTGACTTAAATAAAAAGGTTTTACTTATGGTCGGCGGAGGAGATGGAATTCCTGGCGCAATTGAAATCATAAATAAGTGTATTTCTAAAAAAGCAAAATTCAGTGTGGCTGTAATCTGCGGTCACGATCTTGCAAAAAAAACTTACCTTGAAGGAAAGCGTGTATTAAATCCAAAGTTTGACCTTCATGTTTACGGCTTTGTAAATTATCTTGATGAACTTGTAAAGCTCAGTGACTGTGTTGTAATGAAGGCGGGGCCTGCAACTTTAATCGAAGTTCTTACTTGCAAAAAACCGGTTATCATCTGCCGCTACATTCATAATCAGGAAAAGGGCAACATGCAGTTTGCAGTAGATAATAAGGTCGGATACTTTATCCAGGAGCCCGGAAAAATTTATGATAAGGTTGAAGAGCTTCTTAATGATGAAGAGTTTGACGTTAAGATGGAAAAACGCTTTGCAGCCTTAAATATCGATACAGATACAAATAAGACTGCAAAGATTCTTCTTGATATGTAGTTTAGAGCGATTCAAATGCGTAAAAATGTTTTACTTCGCGCGTGTCAAAAGCCTTTTGAATCAATTCGTCCGGTGCAATATCTGCATAGATTTTTTTTGCTTCTTCCAGATCTGCTTTTAAGACAGGGTGCTTTGGACTGAATAAAACGCAGCAGTCTTCGTATGGCAAAATCGAAGTCTCATACGTTCCGATAAACTCTGCAGTCTCGACAATTTCTTCTTTATCAAGACCAACAAGCGGGCGGAGTAATGGAACTTCTGCCATTGATTCTGTTACGCGCATATTCTCGAGAGTCTGACTTGCAACCTGCCCAAGACTTTCGCCTGTGATAAGACAATCGGCACTGATATGTTTTGCAAGCATGCTCGCAGCCTTCATCATGCACATGCGCAGGGCAAGTGTACTCCAGCTTTCTGGCGCCTTTTGCTTTATGAGCATCTGGACATCTGTAAAAGAAATGATATTGAGTGTTGTCTGCATTCCGTAAGTCGAAAGAATCTTTGCAAGGTCTTCAACTTTTTTCTGCGCTTCATCAGATGTATAAGGGTATGAATGAAAATATACGCACTCGATTTTCATTCCGCGGCGGAACATGCGGTAGCCGGCAACAGGTGAGTCTAGCCCGCCGGAAAGAAGTAAAAGTCCTTTTCCGCTTGTGCCTACAGGAAGACCGCGGCATCCTTTGTGAGAATCTGAATAGATAAAACATTTGTCGCGCACTTCGACATAAATTGTAACGTCTGGATTTTTTACATCAACGTCAAGAATCTTGTTATCATAAAGACCAGAGGCTGCAGTGCGCATTATTCCGTAAGAGTCAAGCGGAAAAGACTTGTCACTGCGGCGGGCATCAATCTTAAAAGTTTTTGCACCATTTTCTTTTGCGCGCTTCCCAAGTTCGGTTACGGTCTGTGTAATTGCTTCGATAGATTTTTCGCACGAGACAGTTTTTGCCCATCCGGTAATTCCGATTAAGTGGTCTAAGCAAAATTCAACTTTATCTGAATACTGCTGGTCGCACTCGATGTAAAGACGGCCGGCACGAAGTACTACGTCAACAGGAATATGTTTTAAAAAGTCGCGGACGTTTCTGACAAGGCGGCTTTCAAATACTTTAATGTTTGAACCTTTAAGGGTAAGTTCACCAAGTTTTCCAAGATAAATACAATTCATGCAAAGCATTATATAGAAATTCACCTTGCGCGTAAATCGTCAAACCGCGCGTAAATCGCCGGACCCGGCGTAAATCCACATTCTATTGAATTATAGTCAGTTTTAAGTTATCATATAGTTTATGTATAAATTTGACCAGCTTTTGCGATTTAGAAACCGGCAGCCTCGAATTTTAGGTAAGAATATTCCTCAGATGTTTAAAAAAGCCGTTGAAGAAACAAAGTATACGATTCTTCAGGCTTCAAAAAATGAGGTTGGAACCTATCAATATTATAATTATGAGCTGGTCTATCGTCATGTTTTAAATCTTGCGTGTGCTCTTAAGACTTTTGGTATAAAGCGCGGTGACTTAGTCGGACTTATTTCTGACAACCGCCGCGAATGGATGATAACTGACCTTGCGCTTTTGAGCCTTGGCGCTGCAGATGTTCCCCGCGGTTGTGACTCAATGGGAACAGAAATCCGTTTTATTTTAAGTTTTACAAGTTGCAAAGTCTGCTTTTTTGAAAACGAACGCCAGCTTGAAAAGGTTCTGGAAAAAATTGATGAGGTTCCAGAATTGACTGATGCAATTTTGTTTGATTCGCCGTCTGATTTAACGATGGAGCGGGCTGCTCTTTTGGGACTTAGAGTTCATAAGTTTATTGAGTTTGAAGATGAAGGCAAGCGTACAACTTTTGCACAGAGAGCCGAGATTGAAGAAGAGATTGAAAAAACAGAAAGCTCTGATCTTGCAACGATTATATTCACCTCGGGTACAACAGGGACTCCAAAGGGTGTAATGCTGACTCATGACAACTTTATTGCACAGTGTGAAGTTATTAAAGACGTTTTTACAACTGCAAAAAAAGGCGACATGTGGCTTTCGGTTTTACCTGTATGGCACATTATGGAACGTGCGTACGATTATTTTATTATTGCGCTCCGTTCGGGAATTGCGTATTCAAAGCCTGCAATCGAAATTATGCGCGAGGACATTGATGTAATTAAACCTCAGTGGATTGTTGGTGTTCCGCGGCTTTGGGATGCGTTTATTCAGAGTGCGTATCGTGAAAGGCGCAAAAAGGGCGGATTCAGACTTTTTATTTTTAATATTGCAATGGCTTTTGAAAAAGCATTCTGCTGGTCGCACGACAGAGTTTTTGGCTGGGTTTGCAGATTTTCGATTAAACAGAAAATTTTTGACCGCATTTACGGATTTATTCCTTTTTTACTTACTGCAATTCCTGCAGGAATTTCTTATCTTGTTGCCGTGCGCAAGGTTCGTCTTAAGCTTGGTGGAAAGATTAAAGGCTGTATCTGCGGCGGCGGAAGTTTGCAGCCTGAAAGTGATCTTGTATTCAGGGCGATGAGGGTTCCGCTTTTGGACTGCTATGGAATGACCGAGACCGCGCCGATTTTGTCTGTGCGCTCTCCTAAAAAGCCGATGTCCGGTTGTGTCGGAAAGATTTTTCCTTCTGCAGAGGTTAAGGTTGTTCCGCAAAAAGACGGTATTCCTTTGTCGGGAACTCCGCTTGCTCCAGGAAAACCGGGAATTATTTTTGCGCGCGGTCGTCAGGTTATGAAAGGATATTACCGCCGCCCGGATTTGACAAAAAAGATTATCGATAACGACGGCTGGATTAATACCGGCGACATTGGAGTTCTTTCGATTAATAACGAGATTGCAATTACGGGCCGCGCAAAAGATACGATTGTATTGATGGACGGTGAAAATATTGAACCTCAGGTTGTAGAAAATGCAATCTGCCGAAGTAAATATGTAGAGTCATGCGTTGTTACAGGACAGGACAAAAGATATATCGGTGCTCTTATTGTTCCGCGCAAAATGTTTATTTTACAGTATGCAAGCGACAATAATATTTTGTATGACTCGTATGATTCGCTTTTAGAGACAAATGAAATATTGAATTTAATCCGTGAAGAAATTGATAAGTTTATTGACGAGAAAAATGGATTCAGGGCGTGCGAACGTGTAGGTCGCTTTGTTCTTTTGCCGGACAGCTTTAGAATTGGAAAAGAAATTAATGCAAAGCAGATTGTAATGCGCCATCAGATAGAAAAAATCTATGCAAAAGAAATTCGCCTTCTTTTTGCGCCAAGAAATAATTCTGCAAATTAATTTTTTTGCCGATAATTATATTGTGAAAAAATCGCTGTTTATATTTTTATTCACTTTATTTTTTCTCTTTTTTAGTTTTGGTCAGAAAAAGATTTCGGACGCGCAGTTTGATCCAGAGAATCCGTCACAGAACGCGCGCGGATCTCTGCAGGGCGCGGGCGGAAGTGCACAGGACGCAAGTGCTCAGTACCCGGACGAGACTATTACCCTTGATGATATTCAGATACCGGTACCGGAAGTTTTTACGCCACTTGACTATGTCCCGGAAATTTTTAACGGAATCTGGGAAGGCGATGACCGCTACATTATGTTTCAGAATCAGGATGAACTTGCATCGATTATCGGA
>JAILNY010000085.1 GCA_024691105.1 Treponema sp.
GCATAATTGCGTTTACGGCTGTGTTTGATGCACTCGGTTCAAATACTGTAAGCACAGAGTGGCTCTGTAATTTGGAAAAAGAGCATCCGATTTACCCATGGATGAACTTCAGAATCTTCTGCCCGAAACATTAAATTGGCGTGCTCTACGACACAGAGTTTGCCCCACAAACTCGTGGAATGCGCAATAATTGATTATTGTGAAGAAAAGATGCATCGCGCATCCTGTCCTAAGCACTAGAATTGACACAGCGATTTTCTAAAATCGCGTGGGATGCGCATTATTCTAAACTCTGGATATCGATTACGCGGTCAAAGAGCTTTTGTGAATTCTTTACAAGCTTAATACTGTTGCGCGCCGGAGTAAACGACGGATTTAGTTTAAGACATTTTTCCCAGCATTCAACCGCTTCTTTCATGCGGCCGCCGGCATAATATTTAAGTCCGTCTTCGTAATAACCTTCGGCTTCAAGCTCGCGTAAATATCTTCCCTGGTCGCCAAGGTTAACCCTTGCTGCAACACTAAAATGGTTTACCGGATTCAGCGACGAAGTCAAATCCAGCGTATAATTCAAATCAACCGTAAACTTTTTAATCTTAAACTCAGTACCAAGACTGATTCTCGGATTTGCACCCTTGAGCCTGAAGCCTGCCATAAGTTCAATAAAATCCGTTACCTTAACGTCAAAGCCTATACCCGCAGACCACATCTGACTCTTAGAAAAATCCGTCAAATTAATCGGCTGCCTGAAGTCCGCACAGATCGCCACCGGCTTTGCAAACCGGTAAGAAATGCCGGCAGCCAGTTCTGTTGGAAGACCGTCATCAAGCCTTATTCCCTGCGAAGTACCAAAACCTGTAAGGGCAACGCCTGCGTTCAATAAGCTCAATCCTATACGAAGGTTAGGCTCACGGTCATCAAAAAACTTTGCCGCATTAAATCTGAGTAAAATTCCAAGGTCGCCCATAAGAGCAAGACCAGACTGCGAAAGACCTGAGTTTTTTATAAGTTCCCCTGTATCGCGGCTTGTAAAGTCTGGAATTGACCTCCATGAAAATTTTAAGTTTGCACCGACTGCAAGACCTTTAAAATAATAGCCGTTAAAAAAATTGTAAGAAGCGTTTAAAATTCCTGTTGTCTCAGAATAATAACCGGATGTCATACGCTCGCCAAAGTCATTGTATTCTGTAAACGGAACGTAAAAGCATTTAAGCTTTGCACCAAGCCCAAGATTGTCTTTTCTAAAAGTGCCGGCAACTGTTTCAAGATTTGAGTCTGCAATCCATGAATTATGAAAAAAAGCGACCTCTGTATTTTTTAAGACTGAACTTGCCGCAGGATTGTAGTCAAAAAAACCGATATCATCGGCAAGAGCTGTAAAGGCACTTCCAAGACTTTCTTCTCGGCCGCCAGAAGGAATGTTCAGGGATGGAAAGGTCGTTGTACCGGCGTTTTTATCAACAAAGCCTGCAAAGGTATCTGAAAGCTTTGTGTATACGTCGATATATTCCAGAGAAAAAAGCTCCGGCGAAAAAAGAGAAAATAAAAATAAAACCAAAAAAGCTCTTTGCTTTTTCATACGACCTTATTATACTTAAAAAATGCTAAAAAGTCTAATTTCTCTAGTCTAAAAAGACTTTTATAAGCAATCGTTACATATTAAAATTTCGGTTTTTTTACTTTATAACATTATATTTATTTCCGAAAATAAAAAGAGATACGGGAATTTATTTTTTATGCCGGATTTTATAATCGCAGAGGGGAACGAAAATTAAAAAGTTTTTTTCACTTCTTATTTCAGTTTTAATTTTCTCTTCAAGCCTGTTTTATGCGCAGGATAAGAAACCTCTGTCTCTAAAAGAAATTGATGAACTTATTTCTGAAACAGAATACACGACAGCCTTAATCGAGCTCAGTGACTTTTTGCGCGAAAACCCGGATAAGCTTGATGCCGTTCAAAGACGAATTGACAAAATCATGAAGGCCCGCCAGCAGTATATTGTCCTTGCGGATAACCTGATTGACGTAATGGAAAAAGAGCCTGAAAACGCTCAGAAAAAGCTTGAAATTATTGCCCAGCTTGAATCAGTTGAAAAACATCCGACAGAAGAACAGCTACAGTTTATCAGACAGGCAAAGATTGCAGCCCAGTTCACTTATTACAGGGCACAGTTCCGCCGCATTACAGAGGAAGCATCTCAGGCAGTAGATCGTGGTGAATACACACAGGCTGTAAGTCAAATCCAGAAAGGCTTTGACATGTACAAAGAGGAATTTTACGAAGAAAATCCTGCTTCTGTTACAGACAGCGTAACTGCTTCTGTAAATAAAATTACAAGTCTCTGCAGGGACTACAGTTCACAGCAGGACAGGCTTAAAAACCTTTACAATGATTTGATAAAGAATATCCGCGCCGGAAACTATCGTGAATCAATTGAGTCGTATAATGCATTTAATTCTGGCCTTGCAACTCTTGCAGAAACAAGAAACCAGGTCTATCGTAATGCCGAAAGCCTTAAAAAGACCTTTACAGATTTGCAGAAAAAAAATCCAGAACTTACAGAAGCTTCGTATCTGCCGTTTGTCTTTAGATTTACCTTAGGGCTTGAAAGCAATGAGCGTTCCGGAATTATCGGAGCAATGGATACTCAATATAAAAATTATGTGGAAGGAATCAAGCCTGTAATTTATGAGACAGTTTCTAAATATGAATTTTCTAAGATAGATTCTACAAATGCGGCAACCGTAAAGCTTGATGAACTTCCACTTACGCGGCTTTCGCTTGTGTCAGATTTTTCTTCGCTTGGAATAAGGGTTAATTCGCTTTATGACAAGATTCAGGGAAATTTTGCTTATGACAAAAAGGGAACGGATTATATCCGCTCAATGGAACATGTTCGTACAACTTCTTCAACACTCTTAAAAAGCTATGAAGTGTTAAAAAAATATCAGCAGATAAATTCAACTCTTGCGACAATTCAAAAGCCAAAGGACGCTGTAGAAGGAATTCGTTCAAAGAACTCGTATGCTTCTCAGATGATAGCATGCTCACGCGATTATGATGAATGTTCCAAAACGGCTCTTGATTTATTAAATGAACAGTGGTTTGTTGAGTATCAGAATGAATTATCCCGCAACGCTCATGCAAAGCACGATACCGAAACTCCTTCCGGAATTAAAGAATTTGAAAAAATCGATTCATACTATTCAGTTTTAAATAAAGCGCTATACGAAATCTGTAAGTCTGCAAGTCAGCATCAATGGAAAGAAACAGCCTTGTATTTTGCAGAAGCTGCAACAGATTTGACAACTTATTATCAGGATGAATATAAAAAGGCCGACGAACTTTTGGAACAGCATAAGCCGCAGGAAGCAATTGCACAGCTTACAAAGATTGACGCTGAATTAAAGTCGGATTCAGAAATTTTAACTTCTTGTCGTGATATTCTTTTGAAAAGCTCTATAGAAAAATCTTCGTTTGCACAGGACGAAAAAACTGTAGTAGATTCTGTTCAAAAGATGAATGGATTTAAAACTGCAAGTCAAAATACAAGAACAACCTGTAACGAAGAAATTCTGTTAAGTCAGAGAGCATTGAATGAAGCAGAAATGCGCTACAACCTTGCTGTTACCTCATTCAAAAAGAATGACTATACTCAGGCAAGAAAAAACATCGAGCTTGCCAGCGCAAAGTTTAAAGAATCTCTGGATCACCAGGATTCTGACTCGCTGCGCTCGGAAAGTGATAAGAAGCTTTTTGCACTTGGCCAGCAGATTAACGATGCAGAAAACAAACTCGTTGTTGCCGAAGTTCGTCAGTTAAAGAACCAGGCAAAGAACGAATACTATAACGGAAACTTTGAAAAAGCAGAAAATCTGCTTGCCCGTGCAAAAAGCCGCTGGGCCGTTACCAATGGTGACGAAGAAGATGAAGAAATTAAAAACCTTCTTGCTCTTGTAGAAACCGCTCTTTCTATGAAGACAGGACGTGTAATTCCTGAGACAGCTCCTTTGTATCCTGAAATGTCTCAGATTTTGAGTATTGCTCATCAATACTTTGATCAGGGTTCAGCACTCATTAAAAAAGGCGAGAGAGAAAAGGGTATAGAACTTTTGACTCAGGCAAAGAAAAAGCTTCAGGAAGTACAGCTTGTATATCCGTTGAATCAGGAAGCAAGCCTTTTGACGCTTAGAATTGACCAGCTTATTGATCCTGCAAGCTTTAATGAGATGTTTGAGCGGAAGGTTAAGAGCGCAAAAGAAAGCTATAAAATTGCTTCTAAGGCACAGCAGGCATACGCAGACCTAAAAGACCTTGCAGAGATAAGACCTGATTATCCGGGGCTTAAAAACCTTATCTATCAGGTAGAAATAGAAATCGGTGTAAGACAAAAGCCGGTTGATAATACTGCAATCGTACGTTCTCAAGCCTTGACTCGCGAAGCACAGCAGATAGTAAACAGTGCGGGGCGTAACGAAAACCAGCTTAAGAATGCAATCGCAAAACTTGATCAGGCAATTGCCTTAAATCCAAATAACGACCAGGCAGTCCTGTTAAAGGATAGAGTACAGATATCTCTTGGCGGTAGGGCAAGCGTTGTCCTTTCTGCTGCTGACGAAGCAAAATATCAGCAGGCAATTCAGGAACTACAGAAAAATAACATCGTTGGAGCATACGCACTGGTTGAACAGCTTTTGCAGAAGGCCGAAAACAGACGCTCAAGCAAGGTACTTGATTTGCAGAAGAAGGTTAAGGCATTGCTGTAATTACATGTTGTAATTTACGTCTATGTAAAGTAAAATAATATATGGTGGGTTGTTTGGATAAAATCAGAAATTTTAATAAAGTTGGTTTTCTCTTTATTTTATGCGCTCTGTTTTCGGCCGTTAGTGGCTTTGAATTGTGTGCGCAGGATTATTACTGGGAAAATCCTGAAAAAATTTCTGTAAACGATTCACGATTTCCGATTGCGGTAAGTAATTCAAATTCCTGCGCGGTTTTCTGGCAGGAAGTCGATGAAAAAAAATCAGAAGTATATATCTCGGCTGCGATAAATATGGCTGACAGCGCCGGTAATGATTACGGATGGAAGACAAAGCGACGTTTTGCAGGTCCTTTTTCTTATGCCGGTGCGGTTCCTGATTTGTATTCGGCTGCGATAAATAATGCCGGCAGAATTTGTGTTACCGTTCTTGCCGAGTCGAATATGCTTTCGGTATTTACTTCGTCTGACGGCGGAGAAAATTTTATCCGTACTGATTTTGCGCGGACTGAACTTCCTGTAGTAGCGCCTCGTGTCTATGCGTTAAAATCCGGGGACTTTATTCTGTTTACTTCACTCGGCAAGAACGAGTCGTTTTCGATGCTGTATGCCAACAGCCATGACGGAATAAAGTGGAGTTCGTTTTCTCCTTTTGAACCGGCAAAAAATCTTACAAATCCATTTCTTCCGGTTTTAATCTCTTCTGAAAAAGGCGAGCTTTTATTATTCCAGGCTCAGTTTAACAGCGGAACACGATTGTCTTATCAGTTGTATTCAACACACTCGCGCTCAAACGGAACATCGTGGTCCGGAGCAGAGCTTGTAACAGATCAAAGTTCAATTCCTTCTTCAGCAGAAGTATACACTTCTTATCATAACCAGAGACCGACTTTGCTTTCTAAGGACGGCAAGATTTATGTTGCATGGGAGCGAACGCATTATAGTTCTGAAAATGCGCATGTCGTTTTTTCTGAGATTGATTTTGCTTCCGGTAAACTCTGTGCGCCTGTAGAAAATATTACAAGCGAAGGAAATGCAGGACGTCCGGTTCTTTTTTCTTATAAGAATTTAATCAGCCTTGTCTGGTTTGACACACGACAGGGGGCTGAGACAGTATATTTTTCTCAAAAGAAAGGTGTCTTGTGGGATGAAACAAAGCTTTCTGCTGCAGGCCGTTCATCTGTATTTGCGTCGCCGATTATTTCAAATAACGGAACAAAAATTGCCTTTGTGTGGCAGACAAATAATTCTGTTTACAGACTTGCATCTGATGCAAGTGTAAGGTCTCCTCAAATTATTCCATTAACTTATAAAGCCGGAGTTCATTCTAAAAACCAGAAAGTACGCTATCAGATTGTTTTACCAGACGACAGTTCTGGTATTGCAGGTTATTCATGGAGCTGGTCAAAGGACAAAGATGAACTTCCTCCGGAAACTTTAATGGCACTTCCTAAAGAACGCTATGTTGAAGTTAATGCGGATGAAGAAGCTGAATATTATTTTAAGGTTGCTGCACATGACTATGCCGGAAACTGGTCAAAGCCCGCAGTAATTTCTTATTACCTTGATTTGACTCCGCCTCCATCTCCGGTTATAAATCTGCCAAAGCTTGATGAATACGGCTTTGTGGATTCAAATTCTTTTTCTCTTAACTGGCTGTGTCAGAGCGAGGATACAAAGAATACAGAAGATATTTCCGGTTACTCATGGACTATTGTTCGAGCCGAAAATCTTGATAAAAAATATTATTCATCAAAAAAACATCCTCTAAAGCTTGATAAAAGTGCAGTTAATTCTGGAGTAGAAGCTCTTAACAAAAAATATTCACCAGAAAAAATTTCTTCTCTCGCACAATCGCCTTCTAAAAAGGTAATGCAGAAAAAGAATGATACTCATTTTATAAATTATGCAAACGGTGTTTATATATTCAGCGTGCGTGCAATTGACGAAGTCGGCAACGTCAGCGAGCCGTCTTATGTTGCTTTGTATTTGAATAAATTTGAGCCGGCAACCTTTATTAATTCTGTTAAAAAGTCTTCTGATATTTTTGGAAACACAACGCTTTCTGTTTTGGGTGGAGGCTTTACTTATGACGGAATTATTTCTGACATTTATATTTATAAAGAAAATAAAAAGGAAAGCGTTTTAACTTTAAGATACGCAAACGGTGAGTTTAAAATTGATTCAGATGAACGTATTTCTAACATTCATCTTTCAAACGAAATGCCGGAAGGAAGATATTATATTGCACTCAAGCATACTGACCGCGGTATTTACCGTTCAGATATTGCATTTACAATTTCTGAAAACGGAACTGTAAAAATTGAGCATCAGTATGAATATGTTCCTGACTGGAATGTTTATGCACGTATTGGAAAATACAGTGTTCAGGTTGCATACATTCTTTTAGCGTTCCTTATGCTTTTAGCTCTTGCAGGAATTTTTGTTTCTGTAAGAGGAATTATTTCGACTGTCCGCGACTTTAATATTATAAACCTTGAAGTACAGGCTCTTGTAAAAGGAGATATTATGCCATTACAGAAAAAACAAAGAGTTGCCTCGTTAAAATCAAAGGGAGGCGGTTTGCGCTTAAAGCTTATTATGTTTACCGTTGTACTCGTATTGATGGTTTCGCTTTTAGTTTCAATTCCTCTTGGATTTATAATGGTAAAAACGCAGGAGCAGAGTCTTTCTCAAGGTTTGGAAGATCGTGTAAACGTATTGCTTGAAAGTTTGTCTAGCGGCACAAAGGCATATATGCCGACAGAAAACGTACTTGAGTTAAGTTATCTTCCGGGACAGTCTTCTGCTTTGGAAGAAGCAAACTTTGTTACGATTACAGGTTTTAAAACCGGTGAAGACGATTCTGTTAATGCAACGCTTGATTATGCGTGGGCTACAAATGATGAACATATTTCTTCTAGCGAAAAATCAGTTGAACTGATAATCGATACAGAAACATTCACTCCGGGAGTATCGCGCATTACTGATGAACACATCGTAGAAATTGCAAAGGAATGTGCAAAAATTAATGATGAAGCAATTAAAACTGCCGGTGAAATTGGTAATAATATTGCACGCCTTAACTCAGAAGGAGCATCTCTTGCGTTAAAGACTGACCGTCAGTCTGTTGAACGCCGTAATGAAATTGCAGACATTACAACACAGCTTACAACACGAATGACAGAAACTCTTAACGAGCTTTCTATAAAAAATATTTCTTCTTATCCGTTGTATGACTCTGGAAAGTTGAATCGTGACAATACAGAATATCTTTTTTACAGACCTGTATTGTATCGTTCAGGAAGTTCTTCAAATTATGTAAGGGCAATCGTATTTATTTCAATTTCTACAAAAAAACTTATTGCCGAAATTGATTCGGCTCAAAAAATTATTTCTTTTACAGCACTCGGAATCGGTTTGCTTGCCGTAATCATCGGAACAATTTTTGCAATCATGCTTGCTTCGATTATTGTAAATCCAATCAGACGTCTTGCAAAACATGTGCAGATGATTGGCGAAACCCGCGATAAAGAAAAACTTGCCGGAAAAGAAATTGTAATTAAATCTCATGACGAGATTGGTCAGCTTGGTGAAACTGTAAACGAAATGACCCGCGGTCTTGTAAAGGCGGCTCAGGACGAACATCTTTTGATGGATGGTAAAGTCGTTCAGCAGACATTCCTTCCACTTGGCTCTGATGATAAAGGAAACAAACAGACAACGGCACAGCTTAAAGACGGTAAGCTTGAGTTCTACGGATACTACGAAGGTGCTTCAGGTGTATCTGGTGACTACTTTGACTATAAAAAACTTGATGACAGATTCTACATCATAATTAAGTGTGACGTTTCTGGTCACGGTGTTCCTGCGGCTCTTTTGATGACTGTAGTTGCAACCTTGTTCCGTAAGTATTTTGAAAACTGGAGCTTTAAGAAAAATGGAACTGACTTACAGTCTCTCGTTTGTACGATAAACGACTTTATTGAAGGGCTTGGAATTAAAGGTAAGTTTGCGACAATTATTCTGGCGCTTGTTGATACTCAGACTGGTGATGTTTATTTGTGTAATGCAGGTGATAATATTGTTCACATTTATGACAGCACAGAACATAAGCAGAAGGTTTTAACTTTGACAGAAACTCCTGCTGCAGGACCTCTCCCGACATTTATGGTAGAGATGAAAGGCGGCTTTAAACTTGAAAAGACCCATCTTAATAAAGGCGATGTTTTGTTCCTCTATACTGACGGTATTGAAGAAGCAACGCGCAAATTCCGTGACTCAGATTTTAACGTGACAAAATGTGCCGAGCCTGGACTTAAAGAAGGCGATGTTCACAAGAATCATAAGGTAGGGCAGGACTCTGAACAGATGGAACCTGAGCGTGTAAGTGCAATTATCGAAGCTGCCTTAAACCGCCGTACTTACGTTCTTGAAAAATATCACAGCCCTGTTCCAGGTGAAAAACTGGAATTTGATTTTTCTAAGTGTGACGGTTCAATTGAAGATGCAATCATGGCGCTTGCCAGCGTAGAAAAAGTATTCAGATTCTACAAGGCGCCGGATGTTACTGCAAACGACATTGTCCGCGTAGACAAAAAGATAGATGCTTATTTGAGCAAGTGTTTTAACCGCTATGATTACTACTGTTCAAACAAGCAGGCTCCGGACGCAGAATCGTCATATCTGTATTACACAAATCTTCAGGAAGATGAACAGCTCGATGACCTTACACTCGTGGCAGTGAGGTTGTAAAAATTTACATATTTCATTTTTCTATGGTATAATATCCATAGGGAGATGAATTTATGAAAAAGCTATTGGTTTCTCTTTTATTTTGTTTTTTGTCGATTTCTGTTTTTGCCGGTCCATTTGGATTAAAAATGTTAAGGAGGTCGTGATATGATTTTTGATTTTTCTGATGGCGATTTTATTATGCCGATGGGCAATCACTTAGGCATGGACTTTGACGGCAACTTGAATATGCGCATGGGAAACAACATGTCCATGGATTTAGACAGCGGAGATATTCACTTAACTTCTTCCTGGAAACACGATGATGATAACAATAATAACAGCTCTTCTTTGTTTGGTGGAAATGGACTTTTTGATGATGAATTTTAGGATGAAGAATTTTACAAAATAGTGTAGAATAACAGTTATGCTAGGTGTTGAATCAATAAAAAATAAATTAAATCCTGTCTTCTCGAATTATAATATCAATTCAGCGATTTTGTTTGGATCTTATGCGAAAGGAACTTCAACAGAAAAAAGCGATATTGATTTAATGGTTGATAGTAAATTGCGTGGTCTTAGTTTTTTTGCTCTGATTGAGGATATTAGAGAAGCTTTAGATCAAAAAGAAGTTGATGTTTTTGATGTAACACATATAGATTCTGGTTCAAAAGTCCAAGAAGAAATAACTTCAACAGGAGTTAAAATTTATGGATAATGAAACACTCAAATAACTTGACTTTTGATTAGATTATGTTATATTAAAAGGTAAAGGAACACCGCAGCTGTGGTTGTCTCCTTGTGGCTGTTTTAATAGCCTACTCAGTCTTGACCACTTGGGTAGGCTATATTTTTTGCTTCTTCTTTATTTTTGAGTGAAGAGAGCAACGCACATACAATGAGTTCCAAAATTGCAATGATTAGCATTGCTTTTTTGTAGTTCGTCATATTGCGCAAGTCTCCCTAGCGTTAAGATTAGGAGACAACCCACCTTGCTTTGGTGTTCCAAAGATTAAATATTACTTAATATTTATATACTAGTCAATATTTTAGTATTAGTTGTAAAATTTTTTCTTTGCAGATTTATTCAAAAAACACCATTCCTCACATCCTTGACAAATCTTATAATTTTCACCATTATATTGGCATGACTTATTTAACAACACTACTACTTCTACTAAACGACTCATGTTTTGCCAAAGTTTGATGGTGCTGTTAGAGTTATATTCTAATTAACAAATTACAGGACTGTTGCTTTGGCGGCAGTCCTTTTTTATTTTCAGCTGGAATACGAAAAAGTTTTAAGTTGAAAAAATTAGAACTGCCGGCGATTCGCGTTAAAAGGCGACCGATTCCAAAAGGCGCATATTAATGCGCGTTAAATGGCGAGGATGCTGAATGACGCGGGCAATAAAGCGGCAATTTTGTAGTTAAAAAGAGTGGAGGATTTTATATGAAAGTTAACGGAAAGTACAAACCATTTGAAGCTGTTCCAATCAAAAACAGAACATGGCCTGACAACAAGATTACAAAGGCACCAATCTGGTGTTCGGTTGATCTTCGCGACGGAAACCAGGCCCTCATTAACCCAATGACTGTTGAACAGAAACTTGAGTTCTTTGATATCCTTGTAAAAATCGGCTTTAAAGAAATTGAAGTTGGTTTTCCTTCTGCGTCTGATACAGAATTTAATTTTATGCGCCGCTTGATTGAAGAAAATCATGTTCCCGAAGATGTTACTCTCCAGGTTCTCTGTCAGGCTCGCGAACATTTGATTAAACGTACTTTTGAAAGCTTAAAGGGTTGTAAAAAGGCAATCTTCCATTTGTACAATTCAACAAGCCCGGCACAGAGAAAATATACTTTTAATAAATCAAAAGACGAAATCAAGCAGATTGCAATTGATGGAATTAACTGCGTAAAAAGTTGTCTTTCGATGAGCGAAGGAACTGACATTCGCCTTGAATACAGTCCTGAAAGTTTTTCTACTACAGAAATTGATTACGCTCTTGAAGTATGTCAGGCTGTTGTAGAAGCATGGGGAGATGCTGCTGATGAAAATCACAAGATAATTTTAAATCTTCCTACAACTGTTGAATGTGCATTGCCAAATCAGTTTGCAGATCAGATTGAATATTTCTGCCAGCACATTCCAAACCGCGATAAGCTGATAATTTCACTTCACAATCATAACGACCGTGGCGAAGGAGTTGCTCAGTGTGAGCTGGGTCTTTTAGCCGGTGCTGATCGTGTAGAAGGCTGTCTTTTTGGAAACGGCGAGCGAACAGGAAACCTTGATATCGTTACTGTCGGAATGAATATGTATACTCAGGGTGTTGATCCTGAACTTGACTTTACTGATATGCCTTCTCTTGTAGAAGCATATACACGCTTAACCGGAATGACAATTCATCCGCGTACTCCATATTCTGGTGAACTTGTATTTACAGCCTTCAGCGGAAGTCATCAGGATGCAATCCGCAAGGGAATGGCTGCCCGCGTCAACATGGACGAAAACGCTTACTGGGATGTTCCGTATCTTACCTTTGATCCGCATGATATCGGTCGTCAGTACGAAGGAATTATCCGAATCAACAGCCAGAGCGGTAAGGGTGGAGCAGCCTACGTTCTTGAGCAGGACTTTGGCATTTGTGCTCCAAAGGCAATGCATCCTGCAATCGGTGCCGTTGTTCAAAAGAAGGCAGATACCTTGCAGCGCGAGCTTAAGCCGCAGGAAGTTTACGATGTCTTTGCAGAAAAATGGCTTTTGACAAAATCGCCTCTTAATATCTTAGAGCTTTCTGAGCGCCATATCGAAGGCGAGCGTGGATCAGAGGATAATGAACAGGTTGCAGGAATGGCAACTGTTGAATGGGAAGGAAAGCAGTACGCAATTGCAGCTCAGGGAAATGGTCCTCTTGATGCCTTTGTTACAGCATTAAAGCAGACTCCAGCTCCTAAGTTCAACATTACAACGTTCCATGAACACTCAATCGGCGAAGGTTCAAATACTAAGGCCATTGCTTATGTTCAGATTACAAAAGAAAACGGAGACCAGGTATGGGGCGTTGGAAAGAGTTCTAACGTAGGCCGTGCTGGTATTGCCGCTGTTGTAAGTGCCCTTAACTTTCACGCTTAATTTAAGTAACAGCTAAAAAAAAAGTCCCCTGGTACGACGTACTGGGGGAACTTTATAAAAAGGAGTAGGAGGTTTTTATAAAACTATTGGTTGTATTTCATCGTTGTGTTATACTATAACAACCATTTAACTTCTTACAGGTTACAAAAGTGAAAAAAAATTTTATAAAAAATTTTGTTTTTTTTATAATTCTTCCTTCGTTTTTAATAATTTTCTCGTCCTGCGCAACAAATTCGAATGCCGGTTCTCAGGCTAGAGTTTCAGGAACAAAAATTCAGGCTGCTGCTCAAACTTTAGAACAGGACCAGTTTTATATAATTAACCGCGATTCATTTACCGAGCGCAAGCTTTCTAACGGGATTCCTGTAATAATTAAAAAGTCTTTCAATCAAAAAAACTGTGTGGTCCGTCTTGTGTTTGACCGCACTCCAACTTTTTCTGGGCTTAAAAACTCCGGCGTTGAACAGGTTACTCTTGAGCTTTTAAAAGCCGGAACAAAAACATACAGTCCGCTTTACATTTCTTCACTTGAATATACTGATGCAACAAAATTCAGCGGCCGCGTTCATTGTGATTATTTAGAATTCGAGATGAAAACTGTCAGAGAAAAAGCGCCTGATATGGCATCTCTTTTGGCTCAGATGCTTAAAGCTCCGCTTTTGAATGAAGAGGATTTTAAAGAGATTCTCGCATTTAAGAAAGCAGAACTTCAAAAAAGTGATGAAGGAAAAAATCTTCTGGAAAAGATTTACCGTGATTTAAATTCGATTGATTCTTATTATGACATTCCTTTTATGACAGAAGAGAGTCAGATTAAATATTCTGATGTCGTTTCGTGTCACAGGGAATTGGTTAATGCCTCGCGTATAAAAATTCTTGCAAGTGGAAATTTTACTGACGAAGATATTGCAGCCTTGATAGATTCACTCAATAAAAATTTTTCTGACATCAGAGCTGCTAAATTTTCAAAAAAAACATCAGGCGTAAAAAAATTCCCTATGGACGAGCTGAAAAAATTGCGCGCTGCAAGTGATGAAGAAAACCGTAATGCGGCAATCGGAGTTTTTACTATTCCTGATATTGCAGGTGACCAGTATCTTTCTTATGGCCTTATGTCGCTTTATCTTGATGATATGCTTTACAGTCAGCTTAAAGAAAAATACAGTTTTGCAGGTGATGCAGGAAGCGGAATTGTTCGGGCAAAGCCGGCTTTTGGAACGATTTGTATTTACGATATTTCGCCAAAAAAAGATGTTAAGCCTCTTGTAAAAGATTATATTGCTCAGAATATGCAGACTGAACAGATTAATAAAAAACTTGAACAGTACAAGCGCATTTATACGTCGGTTATTCAGTCTTGTGAATTTTCTGCGTCAAAGTCTGTTGAGCAGATGACTTTAAGTCTTGTTTATTCCGGGGATGCAAAATCTTATATTTCTAAGCCTTTTAAAATAAGTAAGCTTACTGCAGAAGATGTAAAAGCGGCGTTTGATTCTACTGTTGCTGCGGGAATCTGCTGGTACTAAAAACGCGCCGTGATGGAATCATGTCGTTTGACAAAAAAACTAAAAATGTCATATTGACCAAAAGAATTAAATAGCATATTATTTTTATAAATATAAATTCTGCCTGCATTTATACGCAGGTGGCTTTTGAGGTTAAGATGGCATACAATATCGAAAAACAGCATGAAAAAGGAAAACTTCATGCTATCGAAAGAATCAATGCATTGTGCGATAAAGATTCTTTTATGGAGATTTATTCTGGTGTCCGCCACAACTGTACAAGCTTTGGAATGGATAAAAAGGATATTCCTTACGACGGTGTAATTACCGGTTTTGGAAAAATCAACGGAAAAAAAGTTGCAGTTTATGCACAGGATTTTACAGTTCAGGGTGGATCCCTTGGACTTATGCATGGTGAAAAAATTGCAGAACTTATTGATAAAGCAATTGAGTTCCGCTGTCCTGTTATCGGAATTAACGACTCAGGTGGAGCACGTATTCAGGAAGGCGTTGACGCTCTCTGTGGTTACGGAGATCTCTTTTATCAGAATGTTCGTGCTTCTGGAAGCGTTCCACAGATTTCTATTATTGCAGGACCTTGTGCAGGTGGGGCTGTTTATTCACCTGGAATCACAGACTTTATTTTTGCAGTAGATAAAATTTCTCAGCTTTTTATTACAGGCCCAAAGGTTGTAAAATCTGTAATGTTCATGGATATCAGCGCAGAAGATTTGGGCGGTGCTTCAATTCACGCAAAAAAATCTGGCGTTGCTCACTTTAAGTGCGATTCTGAAAAAGACTGCTATGAACAGGTAAGAAAACTTTTGGACTACATTCCTCACTATTATGGTGAAGAACTTGTTAAAAATGAAAAGTTCAAATTTGATGCACATAAAAAAGAAAAACACATCGCTCAGGTTCTTCCAGAAAACCCACGTCAGGGTTACGATATCCGCGAAGTAATCAACAGCGTTACAGATGATGACAGCTTCTTTGAAACATCAAAAGAATTTGCAATCAACTGTGTAACAGGTTTTGCAAAAATCGAAGGCCGCTCTGTTGGTATCGTTGCAAATAACCCGGCTGGTGTCGGTGGTGTTCTTGACTGCGATGCATCTGATAAGATTGCACGTTTTGTTCGTTACTGCGATGCATTCAATATTCCACTTGTAACATTTGTTGATGTACCGGGATTTATTCCAGGTCCACAGGAAGAGCAGAAGGGTATTATCCGCCATGGTGCAAAAGTAATTTATGCATACAGCGAAGCATCTGTTCCAAAGATTACGGTAATTACACGTAAGGCTTACGGTGGTGCTTACATTGCAATGTGTTCTAAACATCTTGGTGCTGACTTTGTATACGCATGGCCTGCATCAGAAATTGCAGTAATGGGTGCTGAAGGCGCAATCGGTATTTTATACGCAAAAGAATTGAACGATCCGACAAAAGCTGCCGAAGTTGCTGCAAAGTCAGAAGAATACAAAAAAGAAATTATGACTCCAAAAATTGCCGCTCAGCGCGGTTATGTTTCTGAAGTTATTAATCCTGAAGACACTCGTAAGAGAGTTGCAGATAGTCTGGAATATCTCCTTTCTAAATCTGCTATGGATAAACCGCTTAAAAAGCACGGAAACATTCCACTTTAATCGAAAAAATCTTTAGCCAGCGCCGGAATTTTGGCGCTGGTTAGGTGAGACGCGGGCTTTTACGGCTCGCGTTTTTTTTATTTAAAGTAATTCTTCTGATATTCAGCAAGCTCTTTTCCATGTTCCATCGCAGCATCATCAGGAAGCCACTTATATTTTTTTCTGAGCTCGTCTAAAGTTTTTCTTGTATCTTGAGTCTTAAGATATTGTTCATTATATTCTTTTAAAATCGGCTGCAGTTCAAACTGTTCATCTGACTGTTCAAGCTTGATGTCTGTTAAATACCACTGATCCTTTTTATAAGTGCAGGTTAATTCTCCTGTGTAGTGAATTACTGTAAGCGGTGTTTCTAGACCAGAAGATGAAAGCTGATAGAAAGAAATTTTATGATTTTCTGTTTCGCCATCATTAAATTTTTTAAGCTGGTTCATCTTTTTAAGATAATCAGTATCTTTTTTTTGCTGTGGTTCAAAAAAATAATTTTCACTTTTGTCGTCAATTTTAAAATCTGTAATTCCAAAAATCCAGTATTCCATCAACTCTGGACGAGTAAAATATAATTCTGGAGTAATTGTTGCATATTTTCCGGCATAAGCCTGACGGGTAGTGCTTGTAACATAAATATTACTTATCATATCACAGACACCATTTACGTTGCGTCCCTTTGCTACAAGGCGCATAAGAGATGCATCAAGCTTATGGTAGCCTGAGTAAAAGGTTTGAATTGCTTCTATACTTGAAAGATTTTTTGCAGAAGGTTTTTCAAGATTTTCAAGATAAGATTTATAAGAAAGATTTGAAACTAAAGCAAGAGCTGCACAGGCTGCAAGTAAAGCTGCCCAATATCGCTTAAAAAATCTTTTTCTTGCCGTTTTACGTTCATTTGTTTTTTTCTGCTGCTGAATTTTTTCGGTGAATTTTTCCTGTGAAATTTTATCTGGACGCTGCTTTGGACTTACTGTTCCATCAGGATTAAGGCCAAGCTCTTTTTGTAAAATATCAAGAGGAATTAATGCCTTGTCCCGCTGATACTGATTGTCAATTCTAAAGCCCATGTTGATGTCAGAAGCAAGGCTTTCGTTTATTCCGTTTACGACATTCTGAATTTCTATAAAATTTGAATCGATGATATCTTCCTGTCGTTCCTGGGTTGAAGTTTTCATGAACGGAAAAATCTCTGAAAGAGAGTAATAGGCTGTAACGCTCTGGGTAAAGATCAACGCATTTTTATCGGTGAGGGCTTTGTTCTGCCAGAATCCCTGAAGGTTTGAGTAAGTTTTTTCGTCCTGGTTAAGCGATGCAAGTTCAAAAAGATTTTCCGGTAAAAAAAGAAATTCAACAAAAATATTTTCTGATTTCTTTTTAGAAAAAGTTTCTTTATATAAAATTCCGCCTAAGCCGACTTTTGAAATTGAATGATTTGTCTGGATTGCTTTTGAAAGCAATTTAATAAGCGCATACACAAATCGAGTTGCTTTTTCTTTGTCTTTGCCATTTATAAGTTCAAGACCGGTTTTACCGCCAAAGCCTTTGCCTTCAAAGCAGACATGTGAGGTATTTTGATCAACGCAGGTGCCGTCAAAGTTCCAGTCAGAAAAATTAAAATCATTATTAAAAAGATTAAAAGAAACGTGATTGCCTTTTTCGGTAAAGTTAAGGCCATTTACGGTTCTTGAAAATGCAGTTTCGTTAAGAAATGTATCAAGGGTTGTCACCTTGTTATTAGAAAAAACAATGCTCATATAATAAAAATAATAAATCGCGCATAATATGGCAAGTAGTATTTTTTTTGATTTTTCTGCATATAAGATATTGACACAAATTAAGTTTTTGGATAATATATTCACATATCAAGCGGGGATGGTGGAATTGGTAGACACGCTAGCTTGAGGTGCTAGTGGCGAGAGCTGTGCCTGTTCAAGTCAGGTTCTCCGCAAAAAGGGTTGACTAAACAGTCAATCCTTTTTTTTTGCCCTTACAAGAGGGGCTAAAAAAGGTAAAAAATATGATTGCTGTCTTTGTAAATTGTATTGCTGTAATTTTTGGTTCTTTAATCGGAATTCTGTTTTCAAAAAAAATCTCTGGAAAAATGACTAATGTCATTCAGGATGCGGCTGGAATTATTACTGTAATTCTCGGGCTCCAGATGGCGTTTCAGTTTAAGAATGTAATTTATCTTTCTCTTTCCCTTTTAATCGGTGGAATTTTAGGAAGCGCCTTAGACATTGATGGAAAGATTTTAGGAATTGGAAATTCTTTTGAAAAACTCCTTGATAGATTTTCTAAAAAAAATCGCGGAGCTGCTACAACTAACTGCGCCGCCGCAAATCCGGGTGACCGCGATTTTGGACACGCCTTTTTAAATGCATCCTGTCTTTTTTGCGTAGGAGCCATGGCAATCTTAGGTTCCTTTGACGCCGGAATCCGCGGAGACTATACCGTAATTATTACAAAGTCAATTCTTGACGGTTTTATGGCAATTACCTTTGCCGCCTCTATGGGAATTGGAACGCTTTTTTCTTTTGTTGCAATTTTAATCTATCAGGGTGCTTTGACGCTTCTTTCTGGACTTTTGCAGCCGTTTGCAACAGAGCAGATGCTTGCAGAAATTACAGGTTGCGGCGGCGCAATGATTATAATGATTGGAATAAATCTTTTGGGCTTAAAAAAGATTAAGACTGCAAATTATCTTCCTTCTTTACTTTTTGTAATTGCCTTTGTTTTGTGTGATCCGTATTTTAATCAGCTGTTTAACTTTAAATAATTTATAGGGAATTTTATGAATAAATTTTTATGCGTTTGTTTAAGTTCAACAATTCAGCGTACCGTTCACTTTGAAAATCTTACACTTACAAAAGTCAATCGATCTCAAAAATATCGGATGGATGCATCCGGCAAAGCTGTAAACTCTGCACGCGTTTTAAATCAACTTGAAGAAGGCTGCGTAAAAGCAATTTGTCCGCTTGGACAGAACAATAAAGATCTTTTTCTTGATTTAGCAAAAAAAGATAATCTTAAAATTGAATGGATTGAAATCCCGGGCTTTACACGTGAGTGCTGGACACTCCTTGATACAAAAAATGAAACAACGACAGAACTTGTAGTAGGTGAGCCTGCTGTTGAATTTGATGTTGAAAAAAAAGAAGATGAACTTTGCCTTCTTATTGAGCACTCGTTAAATGAAGTTGATGGCGTTTTGCTTGCCGGAAGTCGTCCTGTTTACTGGTCAGAAGGACTTGTCAAAAAAATTGCTCATATGTGCGTTGAGAATAATAAATTTTTCATTGCTGATTATCACGGAAAAGATTTATTAAATACACTTTCTGTCTGTACGCCTTCTGCAATCAAGATTAATGACGATGAATTTATTTCGACTTTTGGATATGATTCAGCTTTGTCCGATGAACAGTTTAAGAATGAGGTTGCTAAAAAAAGTTTGGAACTTTCAACGATTGTAATTGTTACGCGCGGCACAAAAACAACCCTCGCCGCCGCAGCAGGTCAGGTAAAAGAATACCCGGTTGAAAAGGTTGTCCCTCTTAATACAACGGCGTGCGGCGACTCTTTTTCTGCAGGTTTTTTGTATGAGTACGTTAAGACACAAGACCTTGATGCAGCAATAAACAGGGGAACGTGGTGTGCGTCGCGCAACGCCGAACGTGATGCGCCCGGCACGATTGTTTAAGGACACACCAGTTATCGCGTTACTAATCGCGCTACTTTTGTCCCTATGATAGCGCCGACGGTCGCATCACCAAATGCGCTTCTTAGATATCAAAGAGCTTTTTAGTATAAGGATGCGACGGCGATGACAGAAGTTTTTGTGCCGCGCCTTCTTCGACAATCTTTCCGTCTTTCATAACCCCGATTATATCAGACATGTAAGAAATTACATTCAGATTATGCGAGATAAATAGATACGTCGTACCAAAGGACTTTTGCATTAACTTTAATAGATTTAATATCTGCGCTTGAATCAAAACATCAAGGCTTGAGACCGCTTCATCCAGAATTAAAAACTCTGGCTTAATAATCATACTTGAAGCAATACTTACTCTCTGTCTTTGTCCGCCGGAAAGCTCAGAAGGATATCTGTCCATTACAGAATTTTCAAGACCACACAGCGTTCTTATTTCATTTACAAGATATTTTCTTTCTGCCTTTGTCGCAGCATTTTTGTGAATTATAAGCGGCTCTTCAATGATTTTTTTTACTGTCATTTTTGGATTTAATGAATCTGATGAATTTTGAAAAACAATCTGAACTTTTTTTCTAAAATCCTTTTCTTCCTGTTTTGTAAAATTATTTATGTCCTTTCCATTTAATAAAATTTTACCTGAGTCAGATTTTAAAAGCTTTGCGATCATCATTCCAAGAGTCGATTTTCCGGAGCCTGACTCGCCGACAAGTCCATACGTTTTTCCTTGAGGGATTTTTATAGAAACATTATCAACGGCTTTTAAAAGTTCATTTTGAGGACGCTTATAGATTTTACAAAGATTTTCAGTTTCTATTAAATTCATTTTAAGCATTCCTTATAATAAGAACATCGGACAAGATGGCCGTTATCGCCTTGAGTAATTTCTTTTAGCATAGGAATCGATTTTGTGCATCGCTCCGAAATATTTTTTTCTTTTCTAAAATCACAGCGGTCATAAAAACGGCAGTTCAGATTTTTACGCTCTTCAAGAGATGGAACAGTTCCTGTAATAACCGGAAGCTTTTTGTCTTTATTATGCAAATCAGGAATTGCCTGAACCAAGGCCTTGGTGTACGGATGGGAAGGAGAGGTCATTATCGTTTTTGTATCTCCCGATTCTATAATCTGCCCTGCGTACATTACATACATTCTGTTACAGACATCAGAGACAATATTAAGGTCATGAGTAATCAATAAAATTGAAATCTCAAGTTTCTTATTCAGGTCAAATAAAATTGAAAGTATCTGCTTTTGAATTGTTGCATCAAGTGCAGTTGTCGGTTCATCTGCAATTAAAAGCTTTGGTTCATTTATCAGTGCAATAGCGATTAAAATACGTTGCAGCATTCCCCCTGAAAGCTCTGAAGGATAGCATTTTAATATTGAGTCGGGCTCAGAAAAATTCATTAACTTTAAAAGTGATATCGCCTTTGTTTTTGCAGTTATTTTATCTGTTCCGTGTACGGTTGCAGCTTCTAAAATCTGACTTTCAATTTTTTTTAGCGGATTAAGAGATGTCATAGGATCTTGAAAAATAATAGAAATATCTTTTCCAAGAATTTTAGAAAATTGTTTTTTTGACAGCTTTTGAATTTCCTGACCATCAAAAATAATTTTTCCGCTTTTTATAAAGGCATTTTCTGGAAGAAGATTTATTATGCTTTTTGCTGTTATTGTTTTTCCGCAGCCTGATTCTCCGACTAGTGCAACAAATTCTCCGGAAGAAACAGAAAGATTAATATCTTCGACCGCATCAAGAATTTGCGTTTTAAAAAGACTTTTGTTTTTAAAAGAGACCGAAAGATTTTCTGTTTTTAGTACCATAGTATTTTGTTGCATTACTTATTCCTGTTTACAGAAGTTATTCCGTCTCCAATGAGATTCATAGATAATACAAGTAAAATTAAAATTACAGCAGGAATTATTACGTTTGACGGCTGCTGTATAATAAAACGCTGGCCTTCGCTTAACATTCTTCCAAAGCTTGGAAGTGGCGGCTGAACTCCAAGCCCAAGATAGCTTAAGCCAGATTCACTTAAAATGCAAAGAGCAAAATTGAGCGCCATTGTTACAATAAGCTCCGGGATAATGTTTGGAAGAATGTGAATAAAAATAATTCTTAAGTTTCCTGCTCCCTTTGCTTTTGCACTTAATACAAAAAGTGAATTTTTATATTTTAAAAATCCGCTTCTGCTTATTCGTATAAAGCGTGGAATTCCCATAAGGCTTAAAGCGAGTATTGTAACTCCTATACTGTTCCCAAAAACAGCGATAAGCATTAATGCAATTAAGATTCCAGGAAAAGCCATCTGAGTGTCTGTAAGCTTTGTTATGATGCTGTCTGTTATGCCTTCAAAATATCCTGCGGCAGCCCCAAGAACAGTTCCTGCAACTGCGCCAGGAATTACTGCGCACAAACTTATAAAAAGCGATATTTTAAGACCTTTAATTATTCTTGCAAAAATATCTCGTCCTAAATAATCTGTTCCAAAAATATGTTCTTTTGAAAAACCTTCAAGCTTGTGTGCTGTATCAACTGCATCATAAGCATAGCGAATAAAAATCTGACCAGAAATTAAAAAAACAAGAATGAGAGAAAATAAAATAATTCCAGCGCAAAAGGTTTTATCAGAAAAATATTTTTTCATTTTGAAAATCCTTCTTTAAAAACCGCTTTAAGTTTGGGTTTCTTAAAATTCCACGTACGCTGTCTTATTTTTGGATCTACAATTCCATACAGTATATCAGCTGCAAAGTTACAGGTAATTGTAATAGTTGCAAGATACATAACAAGTCCCTGAATCAGAGGAAAGTCTCTTGCAGAAATTGCAGTCATAATAAGCTTTCCTATTCCCGGTATTGAAAAAACGTTTTCAATAATTATGCTTCCTCCAAGAATCTCTGTAATAATCATCGCAGATATTGTTATGACCGGGATTACTGCATTTATAAATATATGATGAATGTTTACGTAACTTTCTGAAAGTCCTTTGCTTAAAGCGGCGTAGACATAGTTTTTATTTTTCTGCTGTAAAAACGAAGTTTTTAAATATCGGGCTAGAATTGCGCTTGAGCCAAGTGCGAGTGATAGCGAAGGTAAAAATATTGTGCGCATGCATTCAAAGGGATTTTCGTTCCATTCGACAAAGCCCATTGAAGGAAAGAGCGAAAACTTAACTGTAAAGATGAGAATTAAAATTAATGCCGTGCAATAAGAAGGAATAGAAATCCAAAGCTGGTCAAACAACTCCACAGTTTTTTTGATAATTTTTTTTCTGCTTGTTGCAAAAAAGATTCCAAGCGGAAATCCAATCAATGCTGTAAAAAAAATCGTAAAAAGGGCAAGCGTTAGAGTAGTACCTGCAGAATCTTTTATAAGAGTGTTTACGCTCTGGTTAAATCTGTAAGATTTTCCAAAGTCACCTTTTACCGCATCAGAAAGCCAGACAAAATATCTTTTATAAAGCGGCTTATCAAGATTAAATTCTTTTTGCGCCTGTTCAATTAAAACTTCGTCTGCGTCTGGTCCGTAAATTATTAACGCTGGATTCCCCGGAATAACATTAAAGGCAATAAAAGTCACAAGCGAAACTAAAATCAGCGTTATGAGAAAATCGAAAATTTTTTTTATAAAGAAATTCAATTTAAAAATTCCTTATAAATAAAAATTAGTTTGAATAATAAAGCTTTGAAAAATCATAGAACGATACCGGGTAATATGTAAAACCACGGAGATTATGTTTTTTAAGCACTGTATTATTCGGATCAGAAATAAATACGCACGGACATTCTTCTGCAAGAATCTGCTGACAGTCTTTGTAAAGCTTGATTCGCTTTGATTCGTTCAGTTCTGTTAAGGCGGCATTCAGCTTCTGGTCATATTCTGAATTGTTAAAGCCGACAAAGTTTCGTTTGTACGAAGAAGAGTAGCGCTTTAAAATATCATTTGGTTCAAGCTTTCCGCCAAAGGCGATAACGGTTGCTTCAAAGTCCTTGTTTGTATAGACGTCATTCAACCAGGTGCCCCATTCAATGCCTTCGATTTCGGCTTTTATTCCAATCTCGGCAAGTTGCTTTGCAATTATCTGTGCAGTATCAACGTGAACTGTATAGTTTGAAGGAACTTTAATTTTTAGATTAAAGCCTTTTTCATAACCAGCTTCTCTTAAAAGCTCTTTTGCTTTTTTTATATCGTACGGATTAAGACCTGTAAGTTTTTCGTTATAAAAAACTCTTAATACCGGTGAAAAATTTGAATATAATTCTGTTCCGGCGCCATCAAGAGCACCTTCGATAATTTCGTGTTTATTGACTGCAAGTGTAATTGCTTTTCGTACCTTTGGATTGTTGAACGGTTCAATTGCATTGTTCATTGCAAAAATCTGAACCATGTTCTGCGGATAAGAAATATATTCAAAATCGCCTTCGAGAGCCTTTGCATTTTTTGCACTGATTAACTGAATCATATCAAGCTGGTCTGAACGCAATGCAGAAATAAGAGCTGCTTCGTCAGACATTATATAAAGTTCAATGCGATTTATTGTCGGCTCAGAAGTCTTGTTCCAGTAGTTTTCGTTTTTTTCAAGAATAACCTTTTGATGAATTACATATTTTGAAAATTTATATGGACCTGTTCCATTTGGCTGTGATTCGTTATCCTGGTAGCCTTCCTGTAAAATCGGCTGAATCGCAAACGAAAGAAACGATGCCGTAGACTGCTTTAATTCAACAACAAAAGTACTTTCATCTTTGAGATAAGCATTTTTAATAATCTTCATCTCGTCGCTTGTTGCAGTAAGCCCGTCAAGGCCTGCGAGATTTTTGTATGTGTACAAAACATCGCTGCCGGTAAGCTTTTTGCCGTTATGAAAATACACATCGTCGCGCAGCTTGAATGTATATGTAAGACCATCGCTGCTTGAAGAATAGCTTTTTGCAAGACAAGGTTTTATTGCACCGGTTTTATCAAAGGTCGTAAGACCTTCGTAGATATTATAAAGAATTGCCTTTGTGTCAGCCGCAGAACTCTTCCATGGAAAAAAGCTGTCCGGTTCAGAACTTAAATTCATTCTAAAAACATTTGTGTCTGCCTTTTTTTGTCCGCACGAAAAAAGGGCCGCACTTAATAAAAAGATTGCAGAGCAGGTTACGATATTTTTTAATGTAAGCTTTTTCATTTAATTATTCCTTAAAATTTTATGCCTGATAATTTATATTATGACGTGGATCTATGTTTTCAATTCTTTCTACACTTTTGTCCTTAATCATATCAATCATTATTCTTGCGACTTTTGGATCAAAGTGTGAGCCTGAACATTTTTCAAATTCAGAAATAATTTTTTCTTTTTCAAGACGTGGTCTGTAGCAGCGGTCAGAATTCATTGCATCAAATGAGTCGCATACACAGACAATTCTTGCTTCAAGCGGAATTTCCTGGCCACGAAGGTGTTCTGGGTAGCCTGTTCCGTCCCAATGCTCGTGATGTGATTTTGCAACTTCCTTTAACATTGGCATTGCAGAAAAATCGTTGAGCATCTCATATCCTTTTGTTGTATGCATTTGAATTTCTGAAAACTCATCCGAAGTAAGACGAGCAGGCTTATTTAAAATATTGTCTCCAACGCTGATTTTTCCAACATCGTGCATAAGGCCAAGCCAGAACATTTCTACCTGTTCATGATCTGTCATTTTAAGTCGTCTTGCAACTTCTCTTGCATAATGTGCAACTCTAAGTGAATGTCCTTTTGTATAAGGATCCTTTGCATCTACAAAGTTTGCAAAAGTTTTAAACGACTGAACGATTATATCAGAGTCAAGCTTTTGTCGTATTTCGTAAAATCTGACTTTTTTTAATACAGTAATCTGAATTGCAATAAGCACAAAAAGACACAGTGTTGTAAGAATAATTCCGGAAATTAAAAAATAATATATCGGATATTCTCTTGGTGAATAGATATAACGACCGGTAATTGTAATATGACGGATTTTGTACGGAAACTTGGTATACATAATCATACCAATCATAAATGGTCCGAATGTTTCCATATTTTTGCCCATAATTGCCATGCCGTCATTATTGGCAATTTTTTTCATTACAACGTAGTCTTCGTCTGCCTTAAACTGCTGTCTATATTCTGGATAACTGCTGTGTGAATTTGGGATTGGAAGATTTTCTGTGTAATAAAAAGAAAAGTCTGCGTTCCAGTTGCTGTCAATCCAATATCCGTGCGGAACCTTTGCGGTAATTGTCCAGTCTGTAAAAACATGCTTTGAGTTATTTACAAATTTTCCGTCGTATTGTGCGCCGTATGTATGATCTGGTTCAATCCAGGCTTTGTCTGCAGGAGTGGAGAAGGTAACATATAGTTCTCTGTCATCTGTGATTATAGAATTTTCGTCCTGATTATACGTGACAATGACATTACTTTTCCTGTTACAGTAAAGAATAAAAAAGACAAACCCGCCGATAAGGAAAAATAAGAGAGTTAAGCACATCTGAATTAGTGGAACTTTGTAGAAAAACTTCCTATTACTCATACATTATAGTATACCATTAAATTTATAGATTGCCAATAATAGAAATTTTCAATTTTTTATGAATTCTGCTATTGACTAAAATATAGTTTTTTTGATATATTCATCTAGTCAGTAAATGGTGCCTGTAGTTCAGTGGTAGAGCGCCAGATTGTGGATCTGGTTGTCGTGGGTTCGAACCCCATCAGGCACCCAAATCCAAGCGGTCGCAGGTCATTTACTCAGGTAATGCGCCTGTAGCTCATCTGGATAGAGCTTCGGACTTCGAATCCGGAGGTAGCAGGTTCGAATCCTGTCAGACGCAAAAATAGTAATTTTGGAATGCGCGTTTTGCGTATCCCTATAAAATACGGGCCATACCTCCAAGTGTTCGGTTTGGTGCAAAGAAATTATTAACTTGTATTTTTCGGGACTTCGTCCCTACAAAATACGGGCCATTAGCTCAGCTGGTAGAGCAACAGACTCTTAATCTGTGGGTCGAAGGTTCGAACCCTTCATGGCTCAAAAGACCTTAACTTAATCGTTAAGGTCTTTTTTTTTACCTGTCATCTGTATCATAAAATCTTCATTTTTTTTATGTAAAACTGTAAAGTCTTTTTTTTAAATTCCGAAAATTTATACGGAATACTATATACCGTTTTGGTATAAAAAAGAGGTGCGACTTTATGGAAAATAAAACAGTTTTACTTGATACACTTAAAAAAGAAGATCTTGTTATGGACAGCATTCTTTTATGTCAGATGAAAATTCACGAAGCTGTAAAAGATCGGGACTGGCTTAATCTTGAGACTAACATCACAAAAATGCAGGGTCTTACTGTTGATTTTATTTCGCTCGAAGATTCACGCAATTCAATAAAACAGGAAAAAATTTCAGAAAAAGAGCATGAGCTTATGAAGCAGATTCAGTCAAAGCTTCTTAAGTCAAAAATTGCAAACAGTGCACTTAATGATTATATAAAAATCTCTCGTGGTTTTGTTCAGAATGTACTTGAAAATGTAGTTCCACAGAGACGCAATGTTTTGTATTCCAAAAATGGTTCGATTGTTAAGACTCAACCACAGAGTGTCGTTCTTAACAAGGTGTTTTAATTAAGAGAAAAAGATATGAGCGCTCTTTAATCGGTCGGGCGTTTTAACAGGAGTTTTTTATGGGAAGCACATTTGCAGCAATTGAACTTGGAAAGAGAAGCCTTATGGCTCATTCTCAGTCAATCCATACAAGCGGTCACAATATTTCAAATGCAGAAACAGAAGGCTATTCCAGACAGCGAGTAGAAATTAAAGCCTTTGATCCGCTTGATCGTCCTGATTTAAGCCGCGCTGAGACACCGGGACAGATTGGTCAGGGTGTTGTGATTGAAAGCATTAACCGTGTACGCGATGAAATGCTTGACCAGAGAATTGTTGCTCAGAGTAACCAGGAAACTTATTGGGAAACCCGCAGCAAATATTATATGATGCTCGAGCAGGTTTATAACGAACCTGATGAAGTTTCTGTAAGAACTACAATGGATAAATTCTGGGAAAGCTGGCAGGAACTTTCGCTTAATCCGGAAAGTACTGCAAACCGCGAAGCAGTTGTTCAGCGCGGGCAGTCACTTATAAACTCTATCCGTAACCGCGATCTTGCATTGACTGGTATCGGTAATCTTTTAAACTCAGATATCGAAGCAAATGTTGAACAGCTTAACAGCTACGCAAATCAGATTGCTGAATTGAATAACGAAATTGTGCGAAGCCGCGCAATGGGAGATAACCCGAATGATTTGCTTGACCGCCGTGATCTTCTTGTAGAAAAACTTTCTAAGATTGCAAATATTACAACTGATCAGCGTGATGCTGATGAGTTTATGGTTCATATTGAAGGAAAGGTTTTAGTTCAGGGAAACGTTGCACGTAATTTTGAAATTGCTCCTGTCCTTGATAACTATGGTTATTCACGCGTTGTATGGGCAGATACAAAAGAGGAAGCAGTCGTTACAGGCGGTTCACTTGGTGCTTTAATTGAACTTCGCGATGTTGATGTAAGAAACGAAATTCAGTCATTAAATACAATGACTATGAACTTTGTTGACCTTGTAAATGATGTTCACCGTAACGCTGTCGGTTCTAATAACGTAACCGGTCTTGACTTTTTTATTCAGCGTCCGTTTGTAGAAAATACAGTCGGAAACTATGATTCTGACGGTGATGGAATTGAAGACAAGTCTTATATCTTCCGCTTTACCGGAACAAATAAATTAAATCCTCAGGAACAGATTGGAATCGAAGGTCAGATGACTCTTTCTGGTCCTACAGGAAATGTAACTGTTGCATATCATCCGACAGATACTGTTGAAGATGTTATTAACCGTATTAACGATTCAAACGGCGAAGTAAAAGCATACCTTGACCGCAACAGTAATCTTGTATTAAAGGCTACAACTGCAGAAAGCATTTACAATCCTGATTTTGTAATCCGTCATGTAGAAGACTCAGGTCTTTTCCTTACAGGCTATTCTGGAATCCTTGCTCAAAGCGGCGAGGACGGAGCCTTTGATTATAACCAGGCAAACGCAGTTAATGCTCTGGTTGGTGTCGGAGCTGAATCAGAAAAGGTTGCACAGTTTGCAGTAAGCCCGGTTGAAAATCCTTCAACTTATGTAGAAATAAATAAGCGTATCCGTAACGATGTTATGAACGTTGCAACTGCGTTTGCCGACCATACAGGGGCCGCCATGAATGGCGACGGACGAGCCGCAGTTGAGATTGCCGCAATCCGTAATACAAAGGTAATGATCGGCCACGAGAGAACTTTTGATGATTACTTTGCAGATTCTGTAACACATGTCGGTCTTATGGGCGAGCAGGCAGAGACAAATCTTTTAAGTCAGAATGCCGTAATGGACGATCTTCGTTCTTTGCGTGATTCAATCAGCGGCGTAAATATTGATGAAGAGCTTGCAGATATTATGAAGTTCCAGCATGGATACAATGCTGCTGCAAAATATATTACTGTAATCGACCAGATGCTTGATACAGTAATTAACAGACTTAAAGTATAAAAATTGATTGCGGCGCGACTGGCGGTAAGCTGAATGCGTAGATCGCAAAGGATTATATTAGGAGCGAATTATGAGAAGAATCAGTTCAGGAATGAATAACGCAGATGTACAGTACAGACTTAGAACTCATGAGTCAAAGTTGAATCATGCCAATAATCAGTTAGGAAGCCAGCGCCGGATTCAGCAGCTCCGCGATGATCCGATTGCTGCAGGTCACTTAGTAAGATATCAGTCTTACAAAGGCCGCGTTGATACTTTTGAAACAAATGCTCAGACTCTTACAGAACGCTTTACAATACGCGAAGGCTACATGAACGATTCACTTCAGATTCTTCACAGAGTACGTGAGCTTGCTGTTGCCGGTGCCAACGGAACATATACAAAAGAAGATCTTGCAAATATGGCTTCTGAAGTTGATGAGCTTTTAAAAGAACTTATTCAAAACGCAAATGCTATAGATCAGGACGGAAACTCTTTGTTTGCCGGAACTAATACAAAGACAACTGCATTTGAAGTTGAACTTGGCAACGTTCCTGGAAGTGCCATTCCTTTAATTGATTCTGTAACTTACAACGGAAACGTTGATACAAACCGTATCGAAGTTGATGAAAATCAATATATGGACATTGATAATTCCGGTAACCGCACATTCTGGTCAGAGCATCAGCAGCTTTTTACAGAGCGTGATGCTTCCAGCTGGCAGGCAGATCGTGACAGCGTAATTGCAGTTGATGGCCATCAGATTGAGGTTAAACGCGGCGACAATGTTTATGCATTGATTTCTAAGATTAATAACAGCGGTGCAGCTGTAAAAGCAAGTATTGATCCTGTATCAAATGGTCTTAACCTTATGACAACAGATCCTCGTCAGCTTTGGCTTGAAGATATTTCGGGAACAACATTTACAGACCTTGGTGTAATCTCAAGTCCTGAACAGCGTCCTCCTTACAATCTTGCAGGTAGTGCAAAGGTATCCGGTGGTTCAATGTTTGACTCTGTAATTGCGCTCCGTAATGCAATGCTTTCCGGCGATCAGGAAGCAATCGGTGGTCGCGTTCTTGGTACTGTTGACCAGAGTCTTGATAACCTTGTAACACGCATTGCAGAACTTGGAAGTCAGCACGAGAGAGCTTCGCTTAATATTACGCGAAATTCTCAGACATCACTTAACGTTACACAGATGATTGCAACAGAAGGTGATCTTGATTTTACAAAGGCCATTACAGATATGAAGATGCTTGATTATGTTCATCAGGCAACTTTAAGTGTAGCCGGCAAATTATATTCAAGTTCACTTTTAAATTATATGAGATAAATGGGGTAAGACATGGATGTTAAAACAAAAAATGGAACTGTAGTTTCTGTAGAAGAAAATCACATTTTGCATTTTCCGGAAGGACTTTTTGGATTTGAATTGTATCATAACTATGCAATTTATGATTCTGAATATTCACCTTTTATGTGGATGCAGTCTTTAGATGATCAGAATCTTGCATTTTTAACTGTTGATCCGTTTTTAATCTGCAATGATTATGAGCTTGATGTAGATGATAAATATCTTGCAAAAATCGGAATTACATCTCCGGCTGATGTAATTGTTCTTTCAATCGTAACAATTCCGCGTAACGGAGATCCTGTAACTGCAAACTTACAGGGACCGATTATTATTAATAAAAATAATGGTCAGTGTCTTCAGGCAATTCTTAATTCGACTCGCTGGACAACAAAGCATGATATCGTAAAAGCCCTTAAGGCAAGAGAGGGCGTATGCTGATATTGTCACGTAAAATAGACGAAAAAATTAAAATTGGTGATGATATTACCTTGACCATTATTGAGATTCGTGGTGATCAGGTAAAAATTGGTGTTGAAGCTCCAAAGAATGTAAAAGTATTCCGTCAGGAAGTTTTTAATGCCATTCAGTCAGAAAACAAAGCGGCATCAGAAATTCCTAATACTACAGGAATTGATGCAATCAGAAGGATGCTTTCAAAGTAGCGCGGAATTTTCCCGCGCGTGACAGCTTGCCGCGAACGGGTTATTTGTTAAGATTTTCTTCTGCTTCGCTTGCACGAATATATACCGGACCTTCAAAATCCTGAAGTGCCGGTATTTTTTTTGCAATCATATCTTCGGCTATTGCAAAAAGATTTTCTGTTTCGTTTGGCTTTCCCTTAAGCGCGATTAATTTTTTCTTAAGATCCGGGCATTCATTTTTGAGCCGTTCAATTAAAAGTTCAGCATCGCTTCCGCATACAAAAAAAGAATCTGATTCAATTGCACCGATCTTTTTTGCAATATCAGACACTTCGTAATCGCCGTCTTCTATAAGAATCTTTTCATCCTGACTTATGCGTACATAAAATCGGCTCTTTTTTGCATCGACGGCACAGATTACAGGAAGTCCGATATTCTGGTATGCGTAAGAATAAGTTTCTAAAGTGCCGGCTCCATACACCGGAACATTATGTGCAAGCTCAATTGCTTTTAACGCAGAAAATCCAAGTCGCAGTCCTGTAAATGAGCCTGGTCCTTTGCACAAAACTGTGTAATCAAGTTCAGAAGAGGTAAGTCCAACCTGACCAAGTACATATTCAATTGAAGGCAAAAGCTTTTCTGACTGCTTCATTCCAATGTCGAGTGTCAGATATGCAACGTTGTCATCATTTTTTGCGGCTATTGTAATTCTTGTAAGTGAAGTATCAAGTGCAAGTGCTTTCATTATAAATCTCCGTAAGGCCAGTTTTCGATTGTAATTGTTCGGTTTGTGCCGTTATCAGAATCAGGCTCAAGTCGGATGATGATTGTATTTTTTGGAAGCTCTTCCATTATTTTTTCGCTCCATTCAATTACAGAAACACCGTCCCCGTAAAGCATGTCGTCTGTTCCAAGATTTATAAAATCTTCCGGACCGTCAAGCCGGTATACATCAAGATGATAAAGCGGCATCTTTCCTTCGTACTCAGATATAAGGCAGAAAGTAGGGCTTGTAATAACATCTTTTACTCCAAGACTTTCTGCAATGCCTTTTGTGATTGTTGTTTTTCCTGCTGCAAGAGTTCCCTGCATGGCGAGAATGTCGCCTTTTTTAAGGTAAGCACCGATTTTTCGACCAAGTTCAATAGTCTCATCGCTGCTTGAGGTATGTAATGTAAGAGTTTTCATTGTGGTAAACGACCTTCTTTGTCGCTTGCGATAATGTATTTTTTTAATTCTGCTAAAATTGGAAGAACAGGGTAGTTTGGTGCTCTGATTATTTTTACGTTTACAGTTTTACGTCCCATTGGATCCATTTCAATGCTGAAAGAGACTGGTATTTGAGAAGTTTCTGTTGGTAATTCTATAACTGCGTCTGCTGTATACTTCCTTAAGTAGAAAATATGACCCTCTTCGCATTCTATATTTTTTAGTTCAACTATGCTCATAGAATATTATATAATTATAAAATATGACCTTCAAATCGTCAACTATTGCCTGCATACTCGTACAAATCTGCAAGCAGGCGAACTTTTGCGTCTAACGGTAATTGTTTAAATGCAATGTGAATTGCATAAATACCAGTTTCCATATCAGTACGTGTATCCATTATCTGACCAAAAACGCCTTCTTCTTTACCTAAAATATCAAACATAAGGTAAATGTACTGCTTTTTCTTAATCGGAAGATTTGCATAAAGCTTGCATCCGCCTTCTGAAAGGTCAACAAGTGTTCCTTCGTATTTATTTTCTTTTGGCTTAAAAGAAAGTTCACCCTTTGCATTCTGACTTACTTCTACGGCAGAAAATTTACATTCACGGTTTACTGTAAATCGTTTTGAACTTCGGCGGCTTTGAGGGCAGAGCGTATTTGAATGTGTCATCAAAAGGATGTCTTCGCCGTTCGGCATTTTCATAAACTGAACGACTCTGGTTACAATAGCGTACTGCGATCCGTTTTGTAGACTGAATATCATTGCAATTTTATTCAGTTTTTCAGGTCTGTCCTGACTGCCTTCTTCAAGTGCTTCAGGAACCGAAAGCGAAAGTCCGTTTTTTTCGTTTTTTACTAGTGTAAACTGATACTGAAAACCGCTTGGAGCCGGGTATGAAAGAATCGTTCCCACCGGAATATTATACGAACTTGTGATATGGCGCGAAAAAGATACGACCTTGTCTATATGAAACCTGAGTCTGAAAAGTTCATATAAATCCTTATCACTTTTTTTGCTCTGAATCATTTTCTGATATTCAGCCTTAAAAAGTGAATCAAGATATTCGTCATCTAAGTAAGAATAAAAAATATTTTTTGCCTGAGTGTCGCGGCAGATACGGGTAAGAAGAGAAACCTCTTCTTTTGACAGCTGAATTTTTTTTGCGAGGTCCTGAATATTTTTTTGAGTAGTAATTTTTTGTTTTTGCTTTTCAATATATTCTGGAGTTGAATGCTTCTTTTTTATAATTTTATAAATGATAAAAAGCATAAAAATAATTCCTATTGCAATCAAAAGATATACAATAGGCATATATGCCAGAGGACTTTGTCTTGCTGCTAATGGTGAACCTGCTGCATCGTTCATAGGCTAGAGACTCTCCAATGCTTTAGAAAGAGATTCAAGTCGTGGGCATATTTCGTATTCAGCTAAATCTCCGATAAGAACAGAATCAGAATTTTCAAGTGCTTCACTAAAGTCTTTTAAGATTGGTGAAAAGTCATTTAAAAAGTCCGAAAGCTTTTTGTCTTCAATCTTAATTTCTCCAAATGTTTCTGGAAAAAGAGAAGACCATGTAACTGTGCTGCAGAACGCATTCATTACATCCGAAAGCTTTATGATTGTCTGCTTTGCTTTAGCATCCTTTCCGCTCTGCATTTCTACAGGAATTTCTTTTAACAGTTCAACTATATCTGACATCTCTTTTGCAGACTGCTTAAAGTTTTCAGAAATTGCAAGTTCAGAAACAACGGATACGTCAATCTTTGTATTTTCTTCAAGAGGATTTTCCAGGATTGAATCAAACTCGTCAGCGCCGATATTTTTTTCATTAACACTTACGGCAACAGTTGCAAGCTTGTTCTGTTCACAACTTACTTCAAAGGCTCTTAAAACGTCGCCGACAGTTTTTTCATCCTGCAATGTTATATCAAGTTTTTGACCGTTTACATAAAATTCCATAATCTATTCCTTATCTTGCGTTTTGCTGCTGTTTTGAAAAGTTGCTAATTGAATTAGACTGACCTTCAAGACTGTTCAGCGTGCTTTCCATTTGTCCGTACTTGCTTTTTAATTCAGCTTCTTTCTGTTCAAGCTGCGTTTCAAGTTTAGTGATTTTCTGCTCACTTGCTTTTATCTGCCTGTCAAGGGTCGAAGTTTTGTTTGCAAGAATTCCTCCTGACTGAACATAAGCGCTAAGCTGTTTGTCCAAAAGATAACCGATTCCAGAGTCAATGATTAAGTCGCCGTCAGAATCGTAACCGAACAGAGTCTTAATTGAATCAAGGTTATTCTTAAGATTTTCATCCAGAACTTTTTCGTTTATCTCAAGATAGCCGCGCATTTTACTAGGATTGTAGCCAGCGTAATTTGTTGCGTTTGTCGAAATTCCAATCTGATTTAACATTGTAATTTCTGAATATTCACTTGCAGAATATTGTCCTGAAATTATTGACTGAAGCGATGACTTAACATTTGTCAAAGAAAAGTCCGAAAAGAAAAGTCCAAGCTTTTCCATGTAGTCCTTTTTTTCATCAGAGCTTAAATAGTCAAGCTCAGTAATAAGTTCAGGTTTATTTTGTGAAAGAATATTTATCTCGGCAATTGTCTGATTGTAGCGGCCGACAAAATTAATCAGAGCATCCTTTGCACTTTCTGTGTCAGGTTCAATTTTGATTGTCGCAGTGCGCTCTGTTTTTTCTGAGATGTTTAATGTTACATGCGGAATTACATCGTCAATTTTGTTGTCCGGTCGAGTTATAGTAATTCCTTCGTATTTAATGACAGCATCTCCTGCAACGCTTACGGCGTTTACCGGTGCATAACCCAAATCTGCGTTCTCATCAACGGCATCAATTTTTGAAACAGAGTAGTGGACTCCGGTATTTTCGTTTTTTACTACAATTGATTTAAGGCCCGGATATTCGCTTAACTTTAATCTTAACTCTGCGCCGTCTTCTTTAAATGCAGAGTCAGGAATTTTTATTTCGCGTTCTGTTCCATCGTTAAAGAGTGCAAACAAAACAGCATCGGTTTTTACAGGTTCAAGCGGAACCTGCGGTGCATTGCTTTGCGGCAGTTCTACAGAAGACTGATTATTCTGAATTGTTACTGACTGAAACGAAACGCTTCCTGGATCCGGTAAAATCGGCTCTTTTGGTGATGAATTTAATGCAGACGTTATGTCCTGCACGTTTTGCGCTTTTACCGTAAAAGAAAGTGTCTTAGAATTGTCAGAGGCAATTTTTGACGGAACTTCAAGAGAAAAGCCGCTTCGTGGCGGAACAGAAATTCCTTGACCGGTAAGTTTAACAGAATTTAAGCTTACCTCTGGCATTCCCTGCTGACTTGGAAATGCAACGTTTTCCGGGGAGCGCAGTTCATTTGGATTTATTCCAAAGCTGTCTTTCTCCGAGGCGACCTTTTGAATCATCTTTGTGTCTAATGCAAAACTAAGGGCTGCATCTTTAAACACAAGACGCGAGTCTGCTCCTGTTTTAAGAGATTCAATAAGTAAGGCTTTGTTTCCTTTATTTACGCCGATAAGACTTGCTTTAATTACATCTTTTCCGCGCTTATTTAAGCCGGTAACAAAGTCTTCGATCTTTCCGCCTTTCCAGTTGAACTGAATGGTTTTGTCACCGGTTTTGTATATATATAAACCTGCCGGAACGGTCTGACCTTTTTCAATTTCTTTAGACAAAAAACGGTCTGCCGTTGCCGGAGTGATAACGTCAATTTTAAAAGATTCATAGGCTGCTTCGTGTCCTGCTGTTGCAGTAACTGCATATTCTTCTGAAGAAGAAGCCAGTTTATTATTGAACGGATTATCAAAAGAGTAGAGTGTTTTTACGCTGTCGCGTAATGTGGACATTTTCTGGTTTACGACTCTCCAGGCATCCTGCTGCTTTTTGATTGATTCAAGATGTTCCTGCTCACGGGTAAGAGGAATTCTTTCAACCTTCATCAGCCCTTCGACGATTTCGTTGGATTTATATTTATCGCTTACACCAGGTATGCTAATTCCGGCCATAAAATCTCGCCACCCTAAATTTCCTCAAGATTAAATCATTTCGTCGAATAGAACACCGATAGCTTTTCTCATACTGATCTTAAGCTTCTGTACATCCGCCGAAGGTATTTCTTTTATGACCTGGTTTGTACTCGGATCAACAACTTTTACGACTATGGTACCCAGTTCTTCGTTTACGTTGAACTGTAGCTTGCGGCCCATTACCATGTCAGAAAGCTTCTGCAGCTGCTGTGCTTCTGCTTTTATCTGAGCATTGTTCTGGACTATGGTATCTACAACTCTTGCTCCGTCAGCAATATTGAGCTGTTGTATTACAGGCTGCTTTTCAGCATTCTGTACTTTGTTTGCAGAGGTTGAGTTGTAATATCGGCCTTCCATGGCCACGTTTGATCCTATGTTACTAATCGTATTCATAGGCACTCCTCCTGAAATTAGAGGAAAGAAAGGGGCGCACCTCTCTTTCCTCACGTATTTTGTCAAAAAGACGACATCCAGAAGTCTCTTTTAACTAAATACGATTTATAACTATCTCAACAAAGCGAGAACGTTCTGGCTCTGAGAGTTAGCCTGTGCGAGCATTGCAGTTCCAGACTGTGTGAGAATCTGGTTCTTTGTATATTCAACAATCTCGCTAGCCATATCTGTATCGCGGATAAGGCTTTCAGCAGCCTGAAGGTTTTCAGCTGCTACGTTAACTCCATTAGCTGCCATTTCAAAGCGGTTCTGGTAAGCACCGAGGTCTGCACGCTGTTTAGAAACAGTCAAAAGTGCATTGTCGATTGTACCAATTGCCATGTTAGCAGTTTCTGGTGTTGCAATACCGATCTGCTCGTCAGTTCCCTGAGCACCCTTAAGTCCAAGTGCCTGAGCAGACATAGTTCCAATGTATACACGTGCGTTCTGGTCCATGTTAGCACCAATCTGGAACTGCATAACTCTTCCAGAAGCTGATTCTGAAGCGAATGCTCCTGTAAGAAGATTCATTCCGTTGAACTGTGCCTGTGAAGCAATGCGGTCTACTTCAGATACAAGCTGTGATACTTCTACCTGGATCTGCATACGGTCTTCATCTGAGTAAATACCGTTTGCTGACTGTACTGCCAATTCACGTACACGCTGAAGAATGTCTGTAGTTTCCTGCAAATATCCTTCTGTTGCCTGAATGAAAGAAACACCGTTTTCAATGTTTCTGTTAGCCTGGTTGAGACCGCGAATCTGGCTGCGCATCTTTTCAGATACGGCAAGTCCTGAAGCGTCGTCTCCAGCGCGGTTGATGCGTTCCCCAGAACTGAGTTTTTCAATGTTGCCCATAATAGCGTCATTAGAAACGCCAAGAGTACGGTTTGCATACATTGAACTCATATTGTGGTTAATAATCATATTTGAGCCCTCCATGTGATTCAAACTACAGAGCTTCATGCTCTGCATACTGCCTGTGCGGGCTGTTAAGTTTTGCGCCAACTTAAACAGTTTCAGACCCTTACAGCAGGAATAATCAGTCTGATTTTAAATGAAAATCATTTAAAACAAACCGATTGTCCATGCTGCCACAGACTCACATAAAAAACTCGTTTTCAAAGAACAAAGTACATCTGAAAATGCACATAAATTTACGTTACAGCGGTTGCGGCATTGGGAGTTGAAAAAATAGAGTAGAAGAGGTGAATACCGCGCTATAAATAGTCTGTTATCTTAAAAGATAAACAGACTATTTATATTATATACCGTTGTGCGCACAAAGACAAGTAAATTTTACCCGTCTTTGTTAACCAGCATCAGGCCGACTATCTGAGAAGGCTTAATACATTCTGGCTCTGTGTGTTAGCCTGAGCCAACATAGCAGTTCCAGCCTGGCTAAGGATCTGGTTCTTAGTGAATTCAACCATCTGGCTAGCCATGTCTGTATCACGGATACGGCTTTCAGAAGCCTGAAGGTTTTCAGCACCAATGTCCAAACCACGAACAGCATATTCCATGCGGTTCTGGTAAGCACCAAGGTCTGCGCGCTGCTTGTTAATCTTAACAAGAGCTTCGTCGATAGTACCGATTGCGCGGTTGGCATCATCTGGAGCAGCCAGCGAGATTTTGTCGCCTGTACCGATCTGACGGATTCCAAGAGCTTCTGCAGACATTGTACCGATGAAAACCTGCATTCTCTGGTCCATGTTAGCACCAATATGGAACCACATAGAACCTGTTACAGTGTTTTCTCCAGTAGAGCGTGCAAAACGTCCAGTAAGCATGTTCATACCGTTGAACTGTGCTGAACTTGCAATGCGGTCTACTTCTGATACGAGGGCTGAAACTTCAACCTGAATCTGCATGCGGTCTTCATCAGAATAGATTCCGTTTGAAGCCTGAACTGCAAGTTCGCGGATACGCTGCATGATGTCAGTTGTTTCCTGAAGGTAACCTTCAGTTGTCTGAATAAAACTGATACCATTTGAAGCGTTCTGAGAAGCCTGGTTCAAACCGCGGATCTGTGCGCGCATCTTTTCAGATACTGCAAGTCCTGATGCATCATCACCTGCACGGTTGATTCTTTCGCCTGAAGAGAGTTTCTCCATGTCTTTCTGAAGACTAAGGCCTGATACGCCGAGTGTACGGTTAGCGTACATAGCTGACATGTTGTGATTGATAACCATAATTTCCTCCTTGGAAATTGAAGGCAAAATCCTTTTTGCCCGTTATAAAAATGCGCTTCAGTAATTACAAGGCTACATCCACGCATTTTTATGGTGAATAGTCTGGGAGTTCATTCCTACGGAATAAACTTTTGCCCATAACTCTTCTTTTAAGTTATCGGTCACATTATTATAAAACTTTAACAAAAAATTCAAAAAAAATTAAAAAATTTTGCTTTTTTTTAGTGAATTTTGCTGAATTTAAGCGAATTTTCAGGAATTTAACTTGAAATCCGCGAAAAATTCAGCAGAGCAGCGTCTATTCAAGATTTTTTAAGATTCGTTCAATAATTCTGCAGGCTTTTCCCCGGTGAGAAATTGCATTTTTTTCTTCAGGTAAAAGTTCTGCATCGGTTTTTCCATATTGAGGAAGATAAAAAATCGGATCATAGCCAAAGCCATACTGGCCGCGTGAATTTTTTATGTCTTCTATAAGAGTGCCTTCCATTGTTTCCTGGGCGATGTAAAAGCGCGACGGATTAAGCATTAAAACCATAGAGCATGAATAATGTGCAGAGCGAGGCCCGTTTGCAAAGTGAGTTGAATCTACTCCTTTTTTTAATGCTTCGTTCAGCTCCTGGATTAAAAATGCATTCTGTTCCTGCTGGCTTATTTTTGTTCCGTCAGGCTTTCCTTTATGAAAGTCAGGTCCTGCATAGCGTGCTGACCACACTCCCGGAACTCCGCCTAAGGCATCGACACAGATTCCTGAGTCGTCTGCGATTACAGGCGCGTGAACAATGTCCCAGAGAGCGCGCGCTTTTATCATGCTGTTCTGGTAAAAATCTGTTCCGGTTTCTTCCGGATCAAAATCTATACCTTCGTCTTTTGGTATTACAATAGTGTGTTCAGAAAAGATTTCTGACATCTCGCGTTTTTTATTAAGGTTTCCACTTGCTAAATAAATTTTCATAAGGGCATTTTAATAAAAAACGCGCTAGTATTCAACGCGCTGACAGAATTCAACGCGCTGGCAGTATTCAACGCGCTGACAGAATTCAACGCGCTGACTTAAAAAGCTGCCTGAACCGTCTTAAGTAATGGCTTACGTGTTTGTAAGACAATCCGACAACTTCTGCAATTTCATGATTTGTTGGAGCAATCTTAAATCTTCCTGATTTGAGGCAGAGATTTTTTGTCATCCAGTTTTTATACTGGTAGTCAAGACGGCGTTCCAGCTGCTGGAATTTTATTGAGCCTGCTTTTTCCGGATTGTTTTTAAGCTGGTAGCGGTAGTTGGAAACAAATTTGTAAGCGCGGTTTCGGTTTTGTTCAATTGTCTGTCTGTTAAGTGCTTTGCTTATAAGCTTTGCCTTTAATCTGCATACGGAGTTTACAAGAACCTGCTCAGGAATTTTACAAAGCCTGCTTACTTTTTTAATATGGTCATCACTTATGTACCAGGCAGACTTTAAGGCAAGAATTAAAATTCCACGCTCATAAATTATTTTTCGTGACTGTAAAGAATCCATGCGGCCGTGCAGCTTTTTAAAAATCGGATAGAACATAAGCTCCGGAATTTTTTTTGAATCTTTATTAAAGCTTTCTTCTAAAGCCGGCTTTCCATAAGAAGGCTCAGACTCTGCAACTTCTGACAGCTTTGTGACGGATTCATAATTCTGGATTATTTTTTCGTGGTAGTCATAAATCGAATCCTGAACTAAATTGTTGTAGTCGATTTTTTTGTTTTCAATATTATGCAGGTAAGTAAATTTTGCCGGCTGCAATGTTGCATAAATGTAAGCACCAAATTCTGAAATCTGAGGATTGAAAATTTTGATCAGCTTTTCTATTTTTCGTTCAAGAAAAAATAAAAGAAAATCACTTCTCGTATCCTCATCCATACCTTGTAAATTAAACCTGGCCGGATTCATGTAAAGAATAAGATATACTTCAATACACGCCTGCTGAAGTGACATCTGCTTTGAACTTACAAGTTCGGGAATGTCATCCAGTTTAATTTCAGCCATAAAAGCTCCTTCTTCCCACCGCGCTGATTACCAGACATAACGCGCTTAGAAGAAAGAGCAATTTTTGTGCCAAGTTTGAAGATTATTTTAAAACTCTTGAAAATTCTTTTACGATTTCAGGAATTAAAGTTTCAAGCTTTCCGTCTTTACTCATGCCAGAGGCATTTTTATGACCGCCGCCGCCAAACTTTGCTGCAATCGCACTTACATCAACAGCATCGCGGCTTCTAAAGCCTGCCGTACATGAATTGTCTGTTTCCTGGCGTGCAAAAACAACGGCTTCCACACCTTCGCAGGAAAGAAGTGCCTGATACAGCATGTCAGAGTCGCGGCCTTCCTGACCGTATTTTTTTGTTTCTTCCATTGTTTCGTAGGCAACGACAAGTTTACCGTTGCAGTATCGTTCTGCATGTCCGAGTGTTGTTCCTAAAAGTTTACGGGTAGAATAGGGTTTTCCGCCTGTGATTCTGTCGTACATCTTGTTAGGATTTGCTCCGGCTTTTACAAGGCGTGCGGTCAGTTCAAAGACGTTGGCTGAGTCTTCGCGCAGAAATCGGAAAAAGCCTGTGTCTGTACTCAGACCAAAGAACAATGTGTCGGCAACCTTTGGAGTAATAGCGCCTGCAAGAGATTCGTAGAACATCTGAACAAGACAGCAGGCTGCAGGGCTTGTAGAATCAATGACGGCATAGGCACCTTCAAATGCAGCAGATGTCTTATGATGGTCAATGATAAAGGTATCAAAGCCCTTTGCGTCTCCGATTTCACCAAGGCGCGAAAGCTCGGAACAGTCTACAATGATAAGACCTGTTTCGTCTCTTTCCTGCTGTGACAGAAAAGGAATTTCTGAGACTGTGTACTGTTCAAATTCTTTAATCTCAGGACGCTTAAAAGGTCCTGCGTTTACGATTGTGAATTGTTTGTTAAAGTGTTGTAAAATATAAGAAACCCCGAGGCAGGATGAAAGACAGTCGCCGTCGGGATCCTTGTGGCCTGTGATAATAAAATTTTCGTGCCGTTTAATAAACGACTCAAAAGCTTTTATCTGTTCCTCTGTTAATGCATCAATCATAAAACAAGTTTAGCGCAGTTCAAGTTCTAGTGAACCTGGGTCTGATGAGTCAACATGATTAGCATTAGCAACGCCCCATACAGCATTTAACTTGTTTGTAGGGATTGTAAGAATTACCTTGAGGAATTTGTTATCTTTTTTTACGATAGTGATAAATGGAGACATCTTTGGTGGAAGTTCTCTGATAGAGAGCTTTCTTGGTGTGTCCTTCTGCCATTTAGCCCATTTCTTTGGGATTGTCAAAGTTCCAATTTTTGCACCGTTCTTTCCATAAAGAACAACATAAGCATCTGAAGAATCAAGCACTTTATATATAGGAGCTGTCTGATAAGTAATATCTGCTTTTGTGTGTCCGCCTTTATTTTCCTGAGCGAAAGCTGAAAGCGAGAGTACTGCACATACAACTGCAAAAAGAAGTCCTTTCTTAAAGTTCATATAAAACCTCCTGTTGTGATGTCTACTATTATAAAGCCTTTAACCGGCTCTGTAAAGCATTTTTATTTTTTCTGCTAGAATGCAATTGTGTGCGTGGTAAACAAGTGAGGTTAATTATGTATTATGGTTACATAAGGGTATCTACGGACAGGCAGACAGTAGAAAACCAGCGCTTTGAGATAAATTCATACTGTCAGAAAATGGGAATAAAAATAGACAGGTGGATTGAAGAGAAAATAAGCGGAACAAAGACTCCTGATAAAAGAAGGCTCGGGGATTTATTAAAATGCGTTGAGCACGGGGATAAAATTATCTGTTCTGAATTAAGCAGACTTGGAAGAAATTTATTTATGATTATGTCAATTTTAAATCTCCTTATGGAAAAGGGTGCTGTAGTTTATACAATAAAGGACAGGTATGTTCTTGGAGATGATATTCAGTCAAAGGTACTGGCTTTTGCGTTTGGACTTAGTGCTGAAATTGAACGGAACCTGATAAGCCAGAGGACTGCGGAGGCTTTGCGGATGAGGCGGAATATCGGAAAAAAACTCGGGCGGCCAAAAGGACAGGCGCAGAAGGTAAAATTGTCCTGCAAGAGGGAACTTACGCAGGAACTTCTGGCGCTTAGAATTCCTAAGGCAAAGATTGCCAGGATTATGGGCGTTACAGTTCAGACCTTGTATAACTTTATCGACAGGGACAAGTTGTTTGTCCCCGATGTATATTGAGAAAAGAATTTTATTCACTTAGAAAAAGAAATGTATTTGAAAGATAAATGAAATGAAAAAGTGAATGAAATTTCAGAAATATTCCTGAATAACAACGATAATATGTCCCGTTTGTTTTTACGAATTCTTTTATGAAAAATTACCGGAACGCACACAGACTGATAAAGACTTAAACGGGATTTTTAAATGTCTGAATTAAAGTTTTGGCAGATTTTATTCAGGAGTGAAGAGAGTTTTTGAATTTCTAAGTCAGAAAAGGATTTAAAAAATTTATTTTTTAAGTTGTCAGAAATTTCTTTTGTAAGCTTGTTGTATTCTTTTCCTTCATCTGTAAGCTCAATATATTTCATTCTGCTGTCAGTTTCTGAAACCTGGGATTTTACAAGAGAGAGGTTTTCTAGCTTTCTGATAAGGACTGTCGTTGTTGATTTGTCACGGTTTATTTTTTTTGAAATTTCCTGCATCGAAAGTTTTTGTTCCTGCGAGAGAAGAAATAAAATATAGCCATGACTTGAAGCAAGATTTGGAAGACCTTTCTTGTTAAGTTCCCTGCGTAAATATTCTGCGCATTCAGAATGAATATGAGAAATTTGCGAAATTATGTTTGTATTTAAAAAGTCCACAATTGATTATAGCATAAAAAAAGGTTAAAATGAAATTATGATTTGGTTTTTTATTAAAAAAAATTTTTTTGACGGATGGGAAAATATAATTAATATTTTAATTCCCAATCTTTTGACAATCGGATTATTGCTTATAGGCGCTGCAGGTTTTTGTTTTATCTATATGGCAAATCCACTGGCAGTCTTTTTAATTTATCTTATGTGCCTTGTTATAATTGCTTTGATTATTGTTTTTGTTTCGGCGTTTGCAAAAAATGCTCTGGCAATTGCAAATTTTGAAACTGCAACTTTAGGCGGATATTTTTCTGAGATAGGAAATGCTTTTAAAGAGAATATTAAATTTGCCTTTATGGTTTCGTTTATAATTGTAAGTGCTGTAATTGGTGTTCCGCTTTATATTAATATGAACAGTTTTTACGGCGTAATGCTTGGAATGATTCTTTTATTATTCGCAATTCTTATGATGCTTGCTTTTCAGTGGTATATTCCTCTTAAGGTTTTGCTTGGCGGTGATTTTAAAAAGACAATAAAAAAATGTTTTATTATTTTATTTGATAATTTTGGCTTTTCAATTTTTATGGCCTTGTATTCGATTGTGCTTACAGCGCTTTCTGTCTTTTTGCTTTTGACACTTCCTGGTTTTAACGGAGTTTTACTGGCTCAGGTTAATGCACTTCGTTTGAGAATGTATAAGTACGACTGGCTTGATCAGCACCCTGATAGAAAATCAGAAAAAAAGCGAAAGAGTATTCCGTGGGAAGCGCTTTTAAAAGAAGACGAAGCAGTGCTTGGAAAAAAATCGATTAAGAGTCTTTTTATGCCATGGAAGGCTGAACACGAGGATTAGAGGGGAAGTTTACTGATTTGCTCAATTGTAAGACCTGTTATTTTTGAAACCTGCTCGAGGGTCAAATTTAGGGAAAGGGCATTTTTAGCATCTTCAATGGCTTTCTGCTTAACTCCGGCTTCCTTCCCGTCGGCAAATGCTTCTTCCTGTTTAACGGCAATGTCCATTTTGTAATCATATTTTGCACACAGCATGTTTATGACCTCCCGCGATTTTCGGTCCAGGTAATCCGTAAGGATTCCCTGTGCCATCGCTTTTTCGATTGCCTTTTTAAATGAGTATCTTGGGAAACGTTTATTGTAAGTCTGTTCGACAATTTCGATAAACTGGCAATACTGTTTAAGGATATCACAGTTTTTTGCAATCGGCAATAATCGGGAGTCTGAACA
>JAILNY010000129.1 GCA_024691105.1 Treponema sp.
AAAGCACGGTATTCCACTCCCCCTTCATAAGGGAAAGAAGGCCGTTATTGTAACCAGCTGTACCACACCTTTTCCTTTCAACTATTTCTGCGGTCAGTCGAGCGGAGCGGTTAGAGCTGTTAGAGAGGTTCTCAAATCTTCGGGCTTTAAAGTAATCAGAAAAATAAATCTTTCAAATACAAAACAGAGGTAAAATATGAAAAAAATAATTTCAACTATTAGTCTTATGATTCTTTGTCTTGGAATGCTTTGCGCAAAAGAAATTACAATTTCCGTAGGAGCAGGCGAAAATTGGAAACAAAAAAGAGAACCTCAGGTTGCAATCTGGCTTGAAGATACAGAAGGAAATTACATAAAAACTCTTTATGTTACAGAACGCGCAAGTCACAAAAGCTGGATTATGGGACCAAAGGAAGGCCGCCCTGAATCTCTGCCAGTCTGGTATCACGCATCAAAATTTAAACCTTCAAAAAATGCCATACCAGATATTAAGCTGGACGCAGTTACAAGTGCAACTCCAAAAGGTGGAATTATTTTTAATGCTGAACTGGAAAATAAAACTTATGTATTAAAAGCCGAATTCAACACAAGCTTTGACTATAATGATTTTTATACAAAGAAAAAATCTGGCGTAAACGGGCAGCCGTCTGTTGTTTATGAAGCGGTTATTCCGGCAGACTTTAATGATTCAAGTAAAGAAATCCGTCTTGAGTTTGCTGGTACCGGTTCACTTGATGGATCAGATGGTATTATCCATAAAGACTCCACTGGTCTTACTACGGCTCTCACAATTGTAAAACTGATTGCGGTGGTTGGAAAGTAGAAATCAAAAAATATGAAGACTGTCTGGACTCACAACAAGGCAATTCAGAAAGCCTGTGAAAGTTTCCGCGTGAGCCCAGAACACAAAGAATATTTAAAAAGCCTCAGAATTAACTAAAAGCTTTTATTTTTCCTTGCTTCGTAAAACCGTGCAGACTTTTACCGCATCAAAGAAATCTTCTTCTGTAATTCCGAGTGCCTGAATGTCCGGCCAGACTGCGGCTTTATAAAAATCCACCGCTTCCTTTGCAAACTCATCAAAAATCACATAGGTGCGGGCATAGTCAAAAACAGGAGGTGCAAGGCGGGTGTTCATCCAGTCGATAACTGTATAATTGATTTTATCCGCAATAAGTTCTTCATCCGATGGAATCATGATATTCAAAAAGTGCATATCCAGATGACAGATGCAGCTTTTGTATTTTTGAGAAAGGCGTTCTATAATCGGAAGCACAGCTGATTTTTCTTCATCAGAAAGTGCGAGACCTGCAGTTACAGAAAGAGGCGGAATAGTTGTATCACTTGCATCAGCTTCGTGGACAAAACGGAAAGCCTTTGCAAGAAGCAAAAAGCCCTGCTCCGGTGCCTTTGGAACAGATTTTTCCAGCTGGTCGCCTGTCACTAAATCCATCTTAATAATGTGTGGATCATCTGTGTCGTAATATTTTACCGGGCATATGCCAGCTTTGTTTACAGCCTTCTGCTGCTCTTTTTCAAAGGCAATCCATTCCGCAGGATACGATTCTTTATAAACCTTATACGCGAAACCATGATACAAAAGCACTTCTGCCTGAGCACCTTTTCCAATTACTTTTTGTGTTCCATCGAATGTCATTTTTTTACTTTCCTAAGAAGATTATATATGTTTCTTTATAAAATCTTCAATAAGCCTGGCACCTTGGGGAACACACAGATTTTATCTTCTGATAACTGGTGCCCCTTCTGCAAAATTTCCGTAGCGGGTCATAAACTCTTCGTACTCTTCCTGCTCGGTAATCCAGATGATAAAATGTGCTTCTTTAACACCAAGATTTTTATAGGCCTGCAGACGGGTATTTCCATCGTTCATTTCAAAACCATGTTCAACATAGTGAGCAATGAGCGGCGGCATGTCAGGATCTTTTTTGATTGAATCCTCGAAGGCTGCCACGTGAATCGGCCACCAGTCTTTGTCGATTTTGTATTTCATGCCTTCTTCTGGTCCGGTGTTGCGCTCGAATAAATTAAGCGGCATTTTCATAGGTCCGATGTAATATCGCTCGAAAAGCTTAAGCCCGTCCGCAAAATCTTTTTTCATGCTCTGATTTCTTTTTGCAAGATATGCCCTGTAGCCCGAAGATTCACCCCAGGCCTTTTTTTCATTTTTGGCCGGAATATAAATCGTCTCGCCGCTGACATACCGCTTGTATATGTTGAGAATGGGTGGAAATATTATCGACATATTTTCTTTTCACAGCGTAATAAAATTATAATTTCAGAATTCATTTTTTATTCCCTATCAAATTTATTATCTGCCCATTTCTTTAGAATATCATAAAGTTCGTCAAACGATGCAGCACAATAATCAATGTTATATTTCTTTATCTCTTTTTCTATATCTGAAACGTCACTCTCTTGAGGCATAAACCAGACAGAACTTAAAGATGCATTTTGAGCACCTGCCATGTCCGAAGAAAGAGAGTCGCCAATAACAATACAGGATTCTTTGACTGCACCGATTTCGCTTAATACGATATCAAAGAATTCGACAGCTGGCTTTGTTACACCCATAGATTCGCTTACAAAAATTCCATCCAGAAATTCATCAAGGCCGGTGGATTTTATTCTACCTTTTGCATTTACAGTTGCGCCGTTTGAAATAATGTAAATTTTACAATCGGAAATATCGCTTTTGAGTTGCTTTATAAATTCCAAGGCCCCATTCATCAATACGCCATTTTGGGACATTGTAAGAATAAACTCGTTGTTTATCTGTAGAGGGTCAAGACACAAAGTCTCTCCTCCACAATCTTTAATGAATTCTGTAAATCTTTTGCAAAAAAGTTCGGTTCGTGATATAGCACCTTTTTCCAGTTCCAACCAAAGAGATTTGTTGAATTTTTTAAAATTCAAATATTTTTCTTCGGAATAATTAAGATTATATTTTTTTGCTATAATTTCCAAAGCTTTATGTTCAGATGCATGAAAATCAAGTAAGGTTTGATCCAGATCAAACAGAAAAATTGGATGCATTAGGGGCTCCTAAAAAACTATTTCGAAAATAAAACGAGCTGCCTGCTCATGACATAAGCTTCTACAGCTTGTAAAATCAAGTCAATTTATTTAATCATACATTTCCCGGAAAAACAAATTCCAGATTTTCTTTTGCGACTTCTACAAGGTGCAGGATTGTATTGACTGGAGTTGGTTCTTTATTTGTAAGCCTAAAAGCTGGAAAGAACCTTGTAATATGAAGTGGGATTTTTTTATCGAACTTTTTTTCGAGCGCGGCAACCCATAACGACAATTCCCGCATTTCGTCCTCTCTGTCGTTTTCGCCTGGAATGATTAAAGTTGTTAATTCAACATGACAGGATTCCGCGGCGCGTGTGATAAAATCTTTTACCATTTTAAAATCGCCGACAATAAAGTCGTGATAAAAGCTGTCTGTAAAAGCTTTTAAGTCGATATTCATTGCGTCGATGAATGGAAGAATTTCTTTAAGAACTTTTTCCGTTGCAGTTCCGTTTGTAACAAGAACATTTTTCATACCGGCTTCTTTAGAAAGTTTTGCGGTATCCCGAACAAATTCATAACCGATTAAAGGTTCGTTGTAAGTAAAAGCAAGACCGATGTTACCACGCGGTCTCAGTTCCTGCGCGCTTTTTACAATTTCTTCGCTCTCGTAATAATCCGCCCTGTCCCTATATTCTAACGCTTCTTTTGACCAGGAGATGCTCGAGTTCTGGCAAAACGGACAGCGGAGGTTACAGCCATAAGACCCGAGAGACAAAATCATGCTTCCCGGGTAAAACATCTTAAGAGGCTTTTTTTCTATCGGATCCAGTGCAACA
>JAILNY010000170.1 GCA_024691105.1 Treponema sp.
GAGTCTTCCTATACCCTTGGAATGGTTTTAAAAAAACAGCCCAACTTGCGTTGAGCTGTTTTTATACCCCTTGACGCGGTTTACTTGGAGCTATAAAAAAGGACCAACCTTGCGGTTGATCCTTTTTATACGGTTCTGTTACGAATCTGTGCAACAGGGGAGTTCTTTACAACTTCACCATTCTGAATATTAAACTTTACAAGGCGGGAAAGCATGTTTGCTTCGTCAGAAAGAATGATACCAAACTCTGTAGTCATAAGAGCCTGCTGTGCTTCTTTCTTCTGAACTTCAGCTTGATCTTTTGCTATTTCTTTACGTTCAGTCTGAGCTTCTGTTTCTTTTTTATCTGCACGAGCCTGCTGTTCTTTTGCTTCCTGCTTAGCTTCGTCAGTTTTTGCCTGTTGTTCTTCCTGTTTCTGCTGCTGTTCTTCGGCTGCCTGCTGTTTTTCTTCAGCTTCCTGTTTTGCTTCTTCAGCTTCTTTCTGAGCCTTCTTGTCATCAGGATTTTCTTCAGCTACCTTCTGCTTTTCTTCTGCAGTTTTCTTAGCCTGCTCAGCTTCATTCTTAGTTTCTTCTGTTTTCTTCTTTTCTTCATCAAGCTTCTTCTGTTCAGTTACAGCTTTTTTCTGTGCTTCCTGAGCCTTTGTGCTTGCTTCGTCTGCTTCACGCTCTTTGATGTCTACCATTTCCTTACGGCTTTCAACATTCTTGTCATCATCTTCCTTCATAGATTTTACTACTGAAGAATCACTGATAACCGAAGTATCTACAGTGGAAAGACCACCATTTTTAACATCATAAAGTGGAATTACGATTTCTGATTTTCCAGGCCAGTCTTTATATGTAACAGAAAGACCACAATTATCTGCAGTAAGATTCTGAATAACCACATTCTTGTATTTTGATTTAAAGGTGTCTAACTTTCCGCGGTATACGGCATTGTAAACAGTAATAAATACTGAAATTGTATCTGCATCTTTTTCGCTATAGCCATAAGCAGAAACAAGATATGCAGAAATGATTCTTCGAAGGTTTGTAATATGATCTACAGTGGCATTTGAACCGATGTAAAGAATATCTGCATCAAGTTTGCCTGTTTCATTTTCATCAATGGCATGAACAACCCAATATTTGCTATTTTTATTTGTTGAAGTTGATTTTGAAGGATCTCCTGCAATTTGTTTTCCAAGTCCGCTACCAATTCCTTTGATTGCTGCTATAGAATCAATTACTTTATGAGGTCCAGTGTAGTTGATGAATTCAATTGTCTGATCGCCTGTAGAAGTAAGTTCAGGCTGATTTACTTCGAGGGCAAAAAGTCCTGCTGAAAGTAAAAGTGATAAAGCCAAAAGAAGTAAAGTTTTTTTCATAATTGCCACCTGTAAATTTTACTGAAATTTATTTAATAATCTTAACACAGGATGGCAATTTTTTCCAATAAATTATAACTCAAGAGATATGATTTTTTTGAGGGTATCGCGTGCATAAGTTCTTGTATTTGAACTATATCCGGCCCCCATAAAGCGTTTGATGATGTCTTTTCCGTGTTTATTGTAAGCCGGCCGCCCCATAAATTTGCAGATTGAAAATACTGAATCGCAAATAATATTGCAGTAAGCGGAATCTTTATTTCCTGCAAGTTCGGCGTTGCGTTCTATAGCGGAAAGGAGTTTTCCATCAGGATCATAGCCTGTAAGGTTTGTCAGAAGAGCGCGGCAATAGGTTTTATTTGTGCTCTTTGAAAGTATGTCAGCGCACGCCGCCTGGGTGTTATCAGTACAAAGTAATGCAAGCTGCACCAGAATTGATTCGAATCCAGCTGAGTCAGTTTTGAAAACTGATTTTTCTGTATGAACTCCAAAATCAGAAGAAGTTGAATCCATGTAATAGAGGCGTGCAACAGAAAGGGTTTGAGTAAGCCATTCCTGTTCTTTAATTCCGAAATTGCCTGACAGGATTTCTTTTTCGCGTTCAGGATTTTTTATATTTGAGAAAAATCCGCCTTGTGTATAATAATTAAATTCAGTTAAATCCAGCGGAGCAAAATAAGAATAATCAGAGTGTATATTTTTTAATACAGTTTTATTAGTTGTCTGACAGGTAAGATATGCATTCATAGACCAGTTTTTATCACAGAAGATCAGATAATTATCATTTGAATAGATAATCTGATTTATAGTTTTATTGCGAAGATTAGCCGGCATTTTTGCAGACCACAATTCTTTGCAGTTTTCATCAACTAAAACAGCCTTGTTTGAATCAGATAGAAAAATACATGATGCAGAAAAATCTGTTTTTACAAGATTAATTCCTGAAATACCAGTAAGCTTCAAGCTTGAAAGTTCAGTTCCATCCTGTACATTCAATTTATAGACAGTTACATCATTTTGAGATAATGACAACAAGCGGAAATCAGTTTTATCTTTATTAACAATAAACATTGGATTTCCGGCTTTTACTGAAGTTACCCAGCGACTTTTTGTAAGACCATCAGTTAATGAAAAAAGTCCTGCACTGTAATCTGTAAAAATTAATAAAATCCCTTCGCTGCAAGTAAAGCAGTTTTTTATGCTTCCTGCAAAAGTGATATCTTCTAATTTCTCACCAAAAGGGGAGATTCTTAAACCTTTAGTTTTACCACCTTCATCAGCTAAAAAAACTACAATCGAACCATCTGGTAATTCCTGAATAGGAAGATTTTTCTGTGTCGAAGTCTGTATCTGCCATCTGAGAGAACCGTTGATTCCATAACAGTAAATTTTACCATCACCATGAATAAAAAAACGTCCGTCCCGTCCTGCGAATGGTTTTGAAGTTGGCTTAAAATCAAGTGCCTTAGACCATAATTCATTTCCACTAGGATTAAAAAGTCTCAATATATTTGAGTTTTCATCATGAAAAAGAATAAAATCACCGTGCATAGTAGTAAGATTTACATTTCGTACACGGCCAATATTTTTTTCCCACAGGAGTTTTCCTGTTGAAGAATACCCCATAATATTTCTTGCATCAGTTACAAGGCAAAAACCGTAAGAGGTAACTTCAGGTTCACAAAGTGCTGTGCCTGGTAAAACAGAACTCCAGCTGGTATTATAGTTAGAAAGAGTTTCGAGACCTGCATCCTGTGCAAAAACTTTTGTCATAAAACACAGGAATATACAAATTGTAAAAAGACTTTTTTTAAGAGTTCTATTTTTATTCATTTTTATTAAATCCGTTCGAGAAGAGAAAGACTTTCAATATGGCTTGTATTCGGATAAAAATCCAAAAGATACATTTCTTTTAATTTATATCCAGCTGAAATTAATGCTGCACAATCACGCGCATGAGTTGCCGGATCACATGAAAGTGAAATAATCAGTGGAATATTAGATTCAGCTAACCATTGGCGTACTTCTTTTTCCATTCCGCTTCTTGGTGGGTCTATAGTACAGGCATCAAAAGCAGGCAGTGTATTTACACAGCTTTTTACAAAGTTAGCACCACTTAAACCATAGCTGATATGTTTTGTGCCAGCCATATTCTGTTCTGCAAAAACAAGAGCATCTCTATTATGTTCGACCAGAACAACATTTTCATATTTTTCAGTCAAGAATGTTGAAATGGAACCACAGCCGGCATACATATCAAGAATATTTTTTCCACCAGGAAGAAGCTCTGTAATCAGGCGGCATACTTTTTCAAATACAAATAGATTTGATTGAAAAAATCCTCGAATATCAAAAGAAAGCTTGTGTCCTCCAAGAGTAACTGTCATAGTGTTTTCAGGAGATGACACAGTTCCAGAAAAATATTTATTTTCCTTTAATTTGAGTTTTTTGGCCTTATCACCTTTTACCCCATGGATTTTTTTGCTATTTTCATTTTTGTTTTCTTCTACTGCAATTTTAAAATCATTATTACAAAAAGAACTTCCAAAAAGATGACATCTTCCCTTAGGACGGCTGTCTGATTTTTCTGCTGTATTTTTAAGATAGTCATTTACTGCATTTTCTGCACAAAGACATTCTTCAACAGGAATTACAACATTTGATTTTCTCTGTGATAATCCGCCATTGTTTAATTGAAAACGGGCACGGTAATTAAAATCAGGGCCGTCAATTATTTGAGTTTTATCGGATATATCTATTCCATTCTGACGGAAGATATCTATTAGCATCTGTTTACGAAGCAGTTTCTGATAAGCAGAATCAATATGCATCATATTACAACCGCCACATTTTCCATAATAATGACATTTTGGTTCAACACGATGTTCAGAAGGCTCAAGTATTTTTACAATTTCTGCATTATCATAATCTTTATTTTGTTCTGTAATTTCTATTTCAATTTTTTCACCGGGGATAGTGTAGGGAACGAATACGTTTTTTCCATCAATTTTTCCTAAAGATTTTCCCCCGAAAACCATTTTATCTGTTATAATAGTCATGTTCTATATTTTAACATTACCTAATAAAAAGTACAATAAACATAAGGAAACCGTGTTTTCCCCAGGAGGATAAAACCGTTATGAATATGAAAAGTTTTATGCTAAAAATGGATGATGGCTATGAGCTGAGTATAAACCGCTGGCAGCCAGATATAGAAGAAGAAATAAAAGGTGTTATCCAGCTTCACCACGGACTTGCAGAACATAGTTTACGTTATGACCGTTTTGGTTCAGTTCTTGCAGAAAATGGCTGGGTGCTTAATGCTTATGATATGCGCGGGCATGGACGTTCGGCAGAAAATGCAGAAAAAAATGGAACTGGAATTTTTGGTAAACTTGCAGATAAAAAAGGCTTTGACCGTGCCGTTCTTGATCTCAAAGCTGTAACAGATAATCTTAAAAATGATTTCTCTGGAAAAAAGACAATTCTTATGGGACATTCCTTTGGTTCTTTTGTTTCGCAGGGATTTATCGAAGAGTTTGGGTCATCAATTGATGCATGTATTTTATGTGGTACAGCAGGTCCACGTCCGGCGCTTGTTGGAGTAGGTTCTTTCTTTGCACATCTTATTACCTTCTTTACCGGTAAAAATGCAATTGTACCTTTGCTCGATAAGCTTGCTTTTGGAAGTTATAGTGCAAAGATTCAAAATCCTAGAACAGAATTTGACTGGCTTTCTGCAAACGAACTAAATGTTGATATGTACAAAATGGATAACTGGTGTGGCTTCCCGCTTACAGCTTCATTCTTCTGTAGTATGCTTGAAGGCTTAAATAAAATTCATAAATCAAAAAACATCAAAAAGATTCCAACAGAGCTTCCTGTATTTTTCATCTGGGGTAGTGATGACCCGGTAGGTTCATACGGTGCATCAATTAAAGATCTCATAAAAATCTATCAGACAAATGGAATGAAAAAGATTGATTTCAAAGAATACCCTGGCGACCGCCACGAAATCTTAAATGAAAACGATAAAGAAACTGTCGAGAATGATATTATTGAATGGATAAATAAACAATAATTATTCTGAAATTGCGGAGCGAAAAAAAGTCTTAGACAACTTAATCCCGTTGGCTAAGACTTTTTTTTCGCGGGAGCAATTTCAGAGTGGGGAACTCTTTATTTCAATATACTTGACTATTAATTAAAAATAACAATAATATCAATAATCGTGTTAATTAGATATGGTACCGATGGTCAAGGACGCCCTGTAAAAAAGGCAGTCGTTTACACGCAAACGGAACATCTGATATCAAATAAAAACATAGATCCTGATGCGCTTCAGATTATCAACAGACTTAAAGACGCAGGT
>JAILNY010000052.1 GCA_024691105.1 Treponema sp.
GATTACGAGCTTGTAAAACTGATGAACGATATTTCAAACGTTGTTCTTGTCCGCTTACAAAATAAAGATGTTGAACTTAGACTTGAACTTGAACCAGACTTGCCTTCTGTTCTTCATGGCGATGACATGAGATTGCGTCAGATTCTTATTAACCTTGCGGGAAACTCGGCAAAGTTTACCGAGCGCGGTCATGTCTGTATCCGTGTCGAAAATCTTTTGCAGTATGAACAGCGCGAGGGACTTCGCATCAGTGTAATCGATACCGGTGTTGGAATCCGAAAAGAAGATCTTGAAAAACTTTTTGGTGCCTTCCAGCAGGTTGATATGAAGATGAACCGTACAAAAGGCGGAACAGGACTTGGACTTTCCATTTCAAAAAATCTTGTTCAACTTATGGGCGGCTCAATCGGTGTGCAGAGTGAATACGGCAAAGGTTCGATGTTCTATTTTAGTGTACCGCAGACAGTCGTAGATAAAATTCCCTGCAGCAAAAAATACAAACCATTGTTTGACAAAGCAGCCAGTCTCAATATCAAACCCGACACTACATTCCCAAGCGACAGCATCTTAACTGTAATCCCTGTTGTAAGCCTTTTAAACAAACCTGAGTTTGCATCTTTATTTGCAGAAAAAAATACCGGCATTACTTTTACGGCGCCGGATGCAAAGATTCTGGTCGTTGACGATAACGAGGTCAACATCCAGGTGGCGCAGGGTCTCCTAAAAAAATTTGGGGTCATTCCAGACTGCGTGTTAAGCGGCTTTGCGGCTTTAGACAAGATTGCCAAAAAAGATTACGACATCATTTTTATGGACCATCAGATGCCGGAGATGGACGGTGTCGAAACCTTAAAGAAAATTCGAGAACAGGAATCACAAGCTCAATCAGACAACGCCGCAAACAGCGTTCACAGAATTGTTGTTGCGTTAAGTGCCAATGCAGTTAACGGAGCGCGCGAAATGTTTTTACAAAACGGCTTTGATGACTTTGTTGCAAAGCCTGTTCAGGGCAAAGACTTTGGCGAATGCCTCCTGCGCCACCTTCCAAAAAATCTCATCGTTAGCGAGGGGGTGTACGCTCTTGGCCCGGCATCGGCAGACTCGCTTTTGCCGCCAGACTTTCCGTCGTGGGACAGTAAAAAACTTGATGTAGAGCGCGCTGTAGAAATGGCCGGTGGTCTTGATAACTATCTTGTTGTTGCGCGCACATTCTATTCTTCGATAATCGACATCGCATCCGGAATCGAAGACTTCTTTAAAATGAATGACATTAAAAATTATACGATTCAGGTTCATGCACTAAAAAGCTCTGCAAGAATTATCGGTGCACAGGATCTTTCTAAAAAAGCAGAATATCTTGAAATGCTCGGAAAAAAACTTCAGCAGACACAAGACAAAGAAGCACGCGACAAGCTTACAAAATACACACCGATTCTTTTAAAGCTTTACCGCTCGTATGCAGAATATTTAAAGCCGATTGTGGATTTTGAAAAAACTCATAGCAGCGCAGAAACTGGCGAGTTCCTCTCAGATGAAGAATTAAACGATATCATGTTACGTATTGCAGAAGCGGCAAAAAACTGCGACCTTGATACAGCTGAACAGGAATTTGCTGCCGTCAAAAATTCTGCAATTCCGGATGAACTTTCAGAAGACATTCAAAATCTTGCATCTGCAATCGATAATATTGATTTAGATCAGATTGCAGACCTTGCAAGAAAAATTATAGAAAGAAAATAATTCTTACAAAATTTCTGCAATTTCGTAAATCAGTTTTTCTGTTTTGTCCCAGCCAAGACATGGGTCTGTAATAGATTTTCCGTAACAGCCGTCACCTGGTTTTTGAGCACCGTCTTCGATGTAGCTTTCAATCATAAAACCTTTAACAAGTTTTTTAACACGGCTGTCATGTCTTGTCGAGTGAAGAACATCTTTTACGATTCTCGGTTGTTCAAACGGATTCTTGTTTGAGTTTGAATGGTTTGTATCAACGATTACGCCAGGATTCAAAAGTTCACGTTTTTCGTATTCATCACAGAGGCGAATAAGGTCTTCGTAGTGATAGTTCTGAACATTATTTCCGTGCTTACTTGTTGAACCGCGGAGAATTGCATGCGTATGAGGATTTCCTTCTGAGTGAACTTCCCAGCCGCGATAAATAAAAGTGTGATGATGCTGAGCTGCAAGAATTGCATTCATCATTACAGAATAGTCACCACTTGTCGGATTTTTCATTCCTACAGGAACTTCGATACCGCTTGCTGTAAGACGATGCTGCTGATCTTCTACCGAGCGCGCACCAACTGCAACGTAACCTAAAAGGTCATCAAGATACTGATAGTTTTCCGGGTAAAGCATTTCGTCAGCGCAGACAAAACCAGTCTCGGCAACTGCGCGCATGTGAATATGACGGGTAGCAATAATTCCCTTGAACATGTCCGGCTTCTGGTTAGGGTCCGGCTGATGAAGCATTCCCTTATAACCCTCGCCTGTAGTGCGCGGTTTATTTGTGTAAATGCGTGGAACAATAAGAATTTTATCCTTTACCTTTTCCTGAACAGGAACAAGACGGGTAATATAATCAAGAACACTGTCTTCGTTATCTGCTGAACATGGTCCAATAATCAAAAGAAGTTTGTCTGAGCGGCCTTCAAAGACTGATTTAATTTCAAGACGTTTTTCTTCTACAGTTTTATCCATTGCGATTGTCAACGGATTCATTTCTTTTACTTCCATAGGAAGAGCAAGTTTGCGCTCAAAAAGCATGTTCATAATGTTTCTCCATTAAAAGGCCCTTAAAAACAGCATAGATTATACTTAAATAGGACTTATATTTTTAAACGAGATTATATATTTTTTTTTGAAAATATGCTATCGAATTTTTTAGAAAAAATTTATCAAATCTACAAAAAATTAATTTTTTTCTGAAAATTGTGCGAATTTTTTATAAAAAATCGCATGTTATGTGTGGAGGTATTTTTATGTACACACATAACAATGAACAAACACTCGAACAAAAATGGCAGAACGCTACAATCGCAAACAATTTTATCTTTTACAAAATTATGCGCAATAACCCTGATATCTGCAAAGAACTTCTAGAGATTTTACTTGAATTTAAAATCGATCACATCGAGATGCGGCAGGAAGAGGAAGTTGCAATTGACTACGGCAAAAAGGGTATAAGGCTTGATGTCTATGCTGTCGGAGCGACAGAAAGCTTTTATCTTGAAATTCAGACGACGGATACAGGGGAACTTCCTGAACGTGCCCGTTATTACCAGAGTATCCTTGATGTTGATGATTTAAACAGCGGTAAAAATTACAGCGAACTGAAAACAAGCTATATTATTTTTATCTGTATTCCCGACATCTTTAAAAAGGGTCGTGCAAAATATACGTTTGAAAATCTTTGCCTTGAAGACACAGAAATAAAACTTAATGATCGGACTCAGAAACTCTTTTTCATTGCGGAAAACTATGATAAAATACTAAATGATGAACAAAAGGGGGTCTTACAAATGGTTATGGAAAATAAAAGTACGACAAAGTTTTCAGACAAAGTTTCGGGCCTCGTAGAAGATGCAAAGCACAATGCACGCTGGCGACACCAGTTTCTTGAATACGAAATCCAGCAGCGCTATCAGTTCAATGCCGGTAAGAAAGAAGGTATTGAAGAAGGCGCCCGACAAAATGCTATTGAAAATGCAAAAGCATTTTTAAAAGAAGGTCTTTCCCCTGAAGTCATTGCAAGATGCGTAAAACTTCCGCTTGAACAGATTCTTGAATTGCAAGAAAAAAATTAAAGCGGCAGAAAATACATATTTGCTAAATCTGCCGCCTTACCAAATAGCAAAAAATAAATGGCCCTGCTTTAAAGGCCATTTATTCTCAAAAGAAGAAAATAAACCATAAAGATTTATTTAAAATTTGAAAATATGCTATCGAATTTTTTAGAAAAAATTTATCAAATCTAAAAAAAATTAGTTTTTTTCTGAAAATTGTGCGAATTTTTTAAAGAAAATCGCATGTTATGTATGGAGGTATTTTTATATACACACATAACTTGCCATCGTTTCTGATGTAAACTCTTTTCCGATTGCACTCGAATATGCAAGTTCATTTGCTTTTCGTATATAATTCGATATACCCTTTTCTTGGATATGAAGAAAATTTAATTCCCTGAAAAACAGCGAAATATTCATGCTCGTATTTTGATTTCATAATTTTTACCTTATTTTTAGAAGCTGTCTATTATTTTTTTGTCGCGTAACCGGCTCAGTAAAAAATCCAGCGCCTCGCTTTCTGACTTGAATGTCCAGGTTAAATACGGGAAGGCTCTTTCATCAGTCTCAAAAACAATATAATTTCCCCCGTCTTCATAGCATCCGTATGATAAAATATCATTGTGCGGTTTCTTAAAAAGAAGATTGCAATGCAAATCCTCGCTCTTTACTGTGTTAAAAAACTCAGCTCGATTCATTTTATTTCCCCGCTTGAAGCCAGCAACTGCTGAATGTGCTTAATCCGCCCCGATAGTTTTCATACCATTTTCTGATGACTTCGTTTTTTGAAAGCAGCAGAAAATCCATATCATGTAAAAATTCAATTTCTCTAAGTTTTTTTTCGATTTCTCTCTCTTCATTATTTCCATCTGGATTGTAATAAGGATTCGGATCAAAATAATACTTCATGTTTTTTAAAACCGATTCAAGACTTTTTTCGAGCGCGTGGTCATAATTTAGAAATTCAATTTTCTTTTGTATTCTTTTCAATTCATTATTTAATGTTGTATAGTTATAATATTGAAAACCTTCCAGCCTGTAAAAAAATTCGAAATCAGCATGTCCGTTGATTATTTCAGGAAAATCTCTCCAGAAAAGATCGTAACAGGGAGAGTCTTCGGTTATCAATTTTGTTTTTTCCAAAACTTCGTTTATATCTTCTTCTGTATTGCTGCATTTATATGCGTAATAACAGATTGCTTTGTTATTAGTTGATGCAAAAAAAATCAGATTGTCGTAAGCATCAACAAGCACATATTGATACAAGCCGTTATAACCGTATTTGTCCTCCGCTTTGTTAAAAAGACATTTTTCAGGTTCTTTTATCCTCGATTCAATTAAATTTTCTACTGCCAATTTTTTACTCCTCAGAATTGTTTGATTTTGGGCACAATTTTTTTTACAGCCAGTGCATTCTGTGGAAAATATTTTCGCTCTTAAAATAATAGAACATTTTATCAATCAGATATTTTCCGTTTTCGTTTTTAAGTTCAAATTTATAGCAATTTCTACCGGCTCCTTCTGAAGCTGGCTCAATAAAAACAAGGGCCTTTGCTTCGCTCTTCATCGTAAAATAGATTACTGCATTTTCATTCAGAATAGAATAATCCCCCGGTTTACTGACACTATTTCTGT
>JAILNY010000146.1 GCA_024691105.1 Treponema sp.
TCAATTTCTCCAATTTACTCACGCTCACTCGGCAACAACGTAAACTGGACAATCTCAAACAATTATAAATGGAACGGTTCTGACACAGACTGGAAGACCGCAGCAAACTGGCTCGCAGAATATTCTGCCGGCACATGGACAACCGCAGCAGAATACCCGGGAGAATTTGCAACACACGACATAGTAACAATCTCAACTCCAAATTCTTACTGGCCGGATTTTTCTGGCACGGCTGAACTGAACCTGTCTAGCCTCACTGTCGGATCCGGTGCCTCAGATACCACTGCAGAATTTACAGTCTCTGCATCAAATGACATTCTTCTTTCTGCAGCAACTCCGATTACAAATTACGGTACTATAATTTATTCAGGCACAGGCCGAATAAAAAATAACGACACAACTCCATCTGCAATTATGGATGCCGCACATGGAACTGTTCAATACAACAGCGGCGCTCAAATCATCTCTGACACAGGAGCAGCTACTACAGCGGCCGACTACTATAATTTAATCGTCGACGGAACAGGCCACACACTCGGGGATGCCATCAAAGTCGCCCACAACTTTACTCTCAACACATCGTCTTCAATCACAGGCGGAATATCACTTGCCGTAACAGGCACATCATCTATCGGCGGTGATATTACGACAACCGGTACTCAGACTTATACCGGAGCTGCAACTTTAACAGATGACATCACAGTAAAAGCAGGAACAAATACTGTTACATTCAGTTCAACAGTTAACAGCGCCACCGGATCTAACTTTAACCTCACAGCCGGAGCCACCGGCCAGGCAACAAAACTTGCAATCAGCGGAAATGTTGGTTCAACATCGGCGCTCGCAGACTTAACATCCTTCGGCAACTTAACAATGAACGCAGGAACTATTACCTGCACTGGTGACATTTCTATAAAAGCAGGCGGCGCGTCATTCCGCGGAAACATTTCTGCAAACTCACTTTCTGTTACCGGCAGCACAACAATAGGACAGGCAACTCATTCAATCACGACGACCGGCTTGATTCCTTCGTCAACAACTAACTCACAGTATTTCAACGGCGCATTACAGAATCATGCAGAACCTCTGCAGCTGACCGCAGAAACTTATAACATCGTCTTTAACGGAACAGTTGATACATATTCAACAGCAACTGCCACAAAGAGCATCTCAGTTGGAACTGCAACAAAACCGACAAACGCAGTATTCAACGGCAATGTCGGAGCAGGAACTGTAAAAATAAATACACTTTCAGTTGCCGGAACTACAACATTCGGTTCGACTGTAGCTACTGTAACAACAGACGGCGCTCAGACTTACACAGGCAATGTCTCTTACTCATCAGACATTACATTTGCCTCAGGAAGCGATACAACAACGGCAATCACAGTCGGTGCAGCATCAGACTTTACAGATTCTTCTGCAACACCGCATGATTTAACTATAACATCAGGAACCTTTAATATTGGAACAGGAAATTTTATTGCTGGAATTTTAACCACTGCCGCAAATGCAAAATTCAAACAGACTGGCGACAACGGTGCAAACACACAATCCGTCAAAGGCATTGTGAATAACGGAGTTGCAATATGGGATTTTGCTTCTGAAGGTGGAACTTTAACAATAGGAACCGGAGGAATTACTTCATCCTCAACAGATGACGCTCACCTTGTAGTATTCAATAATAAAAATGTCAATTTCTCCGGAGCTTCGGCAATTTCAGGAGTCTTCTACAACCTTGAAATTCCAGCTTCAACAACTATCACAAACTCAAATAAAATTGTAGTCCGTAATAATTTTACATCAACTGGAAACTATATACACAATGACAATATTCTCCACCTAGGAGAAATTACTATAGGCTCCGATACATTTGATAATGGAGACGAAGGAGAGATTTCTGGAACCGAAACAGGAACACCCGCATCTCTCTCTTTGGGCGCCGTTACCATTGCGCAATCAGACAAATCTAAAAACTTTCTCTCAAATATTTCTATTACAGATTTGACATGTGAAGATACAAGTGCAGATGGAATCATAGACTTTAACAAAAATCTTACAGTCACAGGAACATCATCATTAACAACCGCTGGAACAATTAAATTCAATTCAACTTCAACTGCAGCTACAGACTCAACTAAATTTACTAATGCCATAACAATTGCAAATGCAAAAGAAGTTATTGTGAGATCAATTCTGGCCACAACCGCCTCAAACCAATCAATCTCCATCACTCCGGACACAATGCTCTCTGCCAATACCGTCATCCAGACAACAGGAGGCGCCGTCACACTCAATAAAATTACCGGCACAGCATCAACTCTCGACATCACATCCGGAACCGGCACAACCGGCGCCATCACCTTAAATAAACAGATCTCAGTCAAAGAGCTGACAATCACAAACCCGGACTCGCTCACTATAAAGCAGGCGGCGCCGATTACAGCCAGTGACGGCTTTACCCTCACAGGCGCCGGCGCAGTTTCACTCGGAACAGCAGGTGCGGCATCAGCCACAACCATTACAACCACCGGAGGAAACATTCTTTTTAACGGAACAGGAGACATAACTCTCGCCTCTGCCGTTACACTTTCAACAGGAACCGCAGCAGGAAATATTACGCTCAATCAGAACATTGATGCCGCAGCTTCAGGCACTCCAAACCTTACTCTCACTTCCGGAACCGGAAACATTGCTCTCAACGCAAATGCCGGCGCCACCACCAAACTCGGCGCACTCTCACTTTCGGGCAATGTAATCTCAATCGGAACACTCGGCACTGCTTCTGATGCACGCACTGTAAAAGCAACTTCTGTCTCAGTAACAAACTCAGGTCTTTTGAGCATAAGCGACGGCTCATCTGTGACTGCCGACACAGGCTTTACAAAAGCGGGCTCAGGACTTTCGCAGATAGCAGGTTCAATTACTACGACAAATTCTGCCATTACATTTAACACAGACACATACATCGCACGCACAACAAACGGAGCCATCGCACTCAACGCAGGAACAGGAACAAGTGCAATAATAACTGTCGGCACCGGAACAGCAGGCGATCTTTATATAAGTTCACTCTCAGGAACTACTGCACAGAACGTTTCATTTACAGCCGGCACACTCGATGTAAAAGGAAACATCGCGCTTTTTAACGGCAACGTTACATTACAGGCAGACATGACTGCAGGACTCGACATCGTTTTATTAAACGGCAATACATCCACGATGTATACCGACAACCACGAAGGCTCAAAGTCTTCGGACGTGACAAATCTCTACGACTACCACAATACTCTCCGTACAGCCGCAAACGATCTCTGCCCGCCGTCGCTCGCTCTCTTATCGACTACAACCGGCTATCCTGACGCACTCCCGGACGGAACTGCAATCTCGCACACCGGCACATACCGCTCGACAATGACAGGCTTTGCAGGAAAGACAATTACTGCAAAACAAAACTTTTACGATAACGGCGTAGCGCTCGCTCCGGCTTCTTCGTGGACATTAAAAATAAAAGACAACGACAGCGCAAAAACATCCTTTGCCGAACTCTACAATGCAGAAATTGCAAACTGTTCTGTAGAATGTACAACTGCGGGTGGCTTTGCATGGCTTACTGCAGCCGAAAACTGCACGGACGGCGGATCAAACGACGCAACAGATGGCAGCGCTGCAATCAACTACAATGCAGACGGTTCATTTACAAGAGTAAAAACCGGTGTTGCATTTATTCGACCTGTAATCTTAAGCGACGACACAACACAGTCTGCATCAGAAGGACGTAAAACCGGACCAGAAGTTCCAAACCTGTCTGGAACATATTCCGTTCGTGACAATGTAATCCGAATCGAATTTGTGCGCAGCAATTATTCAACTGGAAGTGCACAGTCACTTGCAACTGCTTTGATTGAAAATTCAAATAACGAAATTTCTAAAGCCGTTGCTGCAAACTTCTTTAAGTACAACGGCGGAACAGAAACATTTGAAGGCGTTTACATCGACGCTGAGTGTACTGTCTCGACAGACAACCAGGGCGACATCGCAGTCTTCTATTTGAAGGCCCCGGACAATAAACGATGGAACCTTGACGCAACAGGTATCGCTTACGGAACAGACTCCGACACAACCGGGACTGTAAACTCCCGCTACACAGACATTCAGATACAAAAAGCAATCGCCGGAGTTTTTGCAACACTCACAGACGATCACAAAAACCGCATCTCAAGTTATTACGGAAACCCGACAGCAAGTCCAAGTTCTGCAGAAGGATTCCGCTTTACTGCAACGACAACACGCTGTGCCGTCGGAGAAATGCACCTCATGTTTGCAATTGCTGATTTTACTTCTAACAAAGTGTATCTCTATTTTGACAGCCCGCTCGCCGATGACATCACCTGGGACACATATAATCCTGGCACTCCGATTAAAACCGAAGACGCAATTAAAATTTATTCTGACCCGACAACGCAGGACACTTCTTATCATGTCGACAGCGTTGATGTAAATGAATTAAATGATCACGGTCTTGTACTTACATTAAATCAGGATCTCGATTATTCAAAACTTCAATATGGAATTAAAATCGAATACGGTGGTTCCTTCCTGTTCAACAACAAGATCCACAGTCCTGACCGAAAGGTTGTAATCTCTGGTGAATCGCATTGTATAAGCGACTTCCTTGTCAATGCAATTGATGTTCAGTATGCATACGACAACCGCAACACAGAATACATCGACAGCATGTCAGGTGATGCTGCCGAAGACTCAATTGCAATAAGAGATTTCTCAGGAACTACAAAACGCAACAAACTCTTTGCAAATAAAAACATCACTCTCGTAACAAAAAACATTACCGACCGTGATGACCTCAGATTTAAAATGTGTGCCGACATTACTCCGTCTGCACATTGTGAGGGTGAAGAATTTACAAAGTACTCAGGTCTTACGACAAGAGCATGGTTCCCTAATATTTATGGAACTCCTGTAACAACGTTCAGCCCGTCACTCAATACGTCATCGAACATCGAACACTCAAGTGATGCAGGTTCCGGTGCAAAAATCGAAAGTGATGTTAACACTACGACAAACATTACGACATACCTGCTCCACAACTTTAACGAAGAGACTCCGTGCCTCAACTGGCAGACAGGAAGCGATGTCCGCTTTATCTTTGAGGTTCTAGACGGCTCGTCGGAGATTACGATTAACCACTCTTACAATGCGACAACTCCGGTCAACACACCGCTTTATGCAGTGCGTCTTAAGGCTCCGGGTGAACTGACGTCTATCGACGCGTGGTCGTTCCTGATATCCCAGCCTCAGAGACAGAGAGGCGGTGTCACTATTTACTCTAACGTAATTAATTCTGTTCAGAGAGAATTCTGTACGCTCGAAGTAAATCTTGCAAAAGAAGACAGCCTGCGCGTAATTGTAATGACTGCCGACGGCAACATCGTTCAGTATCTTGAGAACGGCCGTCAGAGCGCCGGTCTCCATTACTACTACTGGCACGGTGACAACATGTCCGGCGATGCAGTTGCACGCGGAATTTATTTTATACGCATCGTCAGTTCCGATATAGATGAAACACGTAAAGTCCTAGTTGTAAAATAAAGGGAGTTAAACTAAAATAATATTATGTCACTTTTCAAGACGATTTCTGATTTTTTTGACATTATTTTCCGCAGTTCTTCTCCTGATGTACAAAAACGTCAGAAGCTTAAGAAAATTGATTCATGGCTCCGCTCACTTCCAAACGGAATTTACCGCAACGGCTTGATTCAGCCAAACTTTGCCGAAATTTTACGCGTAATCTACATTAATATACGCCCGCTTGCCAAAATCCTCGAAAGCACAATCGCAGGCCCTGACATCAAGCGCAATACCCGTTTTGAATACCAGTTAATCGTTTCCGGTTACAATGCAGAATATCAGGACCTTCTTAAATCCCTTGAATACGAAAACCGCAAGCACGAAGTAATCGTTGCAGAAGAAGAAGGCACTCCTTCAAACAGAATTTTTGAAGACCAGCATCGCCGACTTGAAAAACTTGTGCGCGAGCTCAATTCAAAAGAATTTATTCAGCTTGACCAGATTTTCTTACGCCTAAAGCAGCTCATAGAATTATGCCGCTTCAACTTTGTAACACCATTAAAAACCTTTGATGCAAAATTTAATCCGGAAGAACCAAACCAGCCGCTCACTTTTTCGGCAGTTCCGCCAATCGCACTTGAAAATGTATTCTTAGACCTTTACTACATCATTGCCGATTTTCAGATGACAATGCCTGTTGCAAATGCCATTGTCGCTCTTTCGCAGATTATCACACAAAATGAGATAACCTCCCAGACACGCAATACAATCATCGCAAGCATGCGCAAAATCGAAGGCGCCTGCCACAAGGTTTTAAATGCTGACATTTTGCGAGGCCTTATTCAGATTGCAAAACAAAATCCAGACTTTGAACCGACAAAGGCTTCGTTTACAGCCGATGCACGACAAAAGTTCTCTTCTTTCATTCAGGAACAGTACTCATCTGACGAAAGCCGTATTAAACGCGAGATCAAAGATGCAACAATCAAGACAGAGCTTGAGTCGCTTTTTCAGGACACACCGCTTATGCCGCTTTCCGGTTACAACGACGAGCTCAATGATCTTTTGCAGCAAAACTCATCCGCTTCTTTTTCATGGATTACGCCGCTTAAAATTGTTAAGACCTTTGTCAAAGTTTATTATCCGGAATCCGTACGCGCGCTTTTAAACGATATAGTAATCGAAGGCTTTTTTAACAATGCAAATTACAAGTCTCAGTTTTCTCAGACAGTTTTTGCTGCAAACGAAGTTGAAGAAAAAATCACCGCCTTTGAAAATTCCTTTACACCACAAGGTAACAATACAGAAGCCGTGTTAAAAGGCTACATCCGCGACAGTCACAAAGACTCTGATTTTTCTAAGAAATTAATAAATCAGGTCGATAATATTAATGCGGAAGTTAAGCAGATAATTCAAAAACTTGTGTCTGCTCTCTTTACGCTGTTTGTTGAAATCGGAGATTTGCTTCAGGACGCAAAAAAACCTTCGTGCGAAATTGTTTCAAACTTAAAGGTTCTTATGATGTCTTCACGCAACAGAGACAATACGGACTTTCTTGAAAATAATTACCCAAACTGGAAAGTTTTTTTTGAAATTATGAAAAACTATGCTATAATAGCAGTTGCAGAAAAGAAGAATTAGAATGAGTGATAATTTAGACCTGGTACAAAACATGGTAAGCAGTTCTCTGCTTTCGCAAGACTCAATGCAAGATGCTGTCGAAATGTACGAAAAGCGCATTTACGATTTACAGCAGCTGCTTGAAATTTCTCGCTCACTCTGTTCGACACTTGAATACAATACATTGATAGAGTCTATTCTATACACATGTATGAGCCAGATGCATGTAATGGGAGCAGGAATTTTTGTCCTCGACGACATCGACTCAAATTCCTTTAATCTTGCAACCAACCATGCAGGCATCGACTTAAACCCGACCGTAACTTATTCAATTGACATAAACCGCCCGGTAATAAAGCTGCTCGCTTCAAATAACGACACAGCGACTATCGCTTCTATCAAACAAAATCTCGGCAACGACTGCGACATCAAAGAATTTGAATCCCTTGCTCCGACTCTCATCGTTCCTTTGTTCCACAAGAACCACATGAACGGTATCCTTGTCCTTGGCGAGCGACTCGATCTTGGCGAAGGCACAGAATACTCTGAATACGATAAAAATCAGATTCTTGCGATTGCATCACTTGCAGCCGTTGCAATCAACAATGCCGCTCTGCTTGAAAAATCAAGTACCGACATGATGACTCACTTAAAGCTGAAATATTTTTTCTACAATATTCTTACAGATAAGCTTGCACTTGCAATTTCGCAGAGCCAGAACATTGCAGTGCTTATGTTTGACATTGACTTTTTTAAGAAGTTCAACGACACATGGGGACATGCCTGCGGTGACTTTGTACTAAAGTCAGTTGCAAAAATCATTAAGTCAAACACCCGTGAAAACGATGTAGCGTCCCGCTATGGTGGCGAAGAATTTACAGTAATGCTTCCGGACACTTCAAAAGAAGATGCAATGGCCGTAGCAGAAAGAATCCGCAAACAAATCGAAGAAAAAGATTTTGAATACGAAGGGCAGCACATGAAGGTAACAATTTCTATCGGATGCGCTGTTTACGATTCACAGACAAATCCAGTTTCAAATCCAAAGGATCTGGTTGAACAGGCAGACAAGGCTCTTTATGTTTCAAAACGTAACGGCCGAAACCGCGTATCTTTTGCAAATGCAGATGTAATAAACAGCATAGAAGTACAACAATGACAAACCTGCTTAGAAAACGATTCCGCTACAAATTCTTTAATGCAACAATAATTCTTACAGCCATTAATGTACTTATTTATATTTTAACAAAGTTAAGTCCAAACCTGCGCTATATTCTTGCAATGAATCCTCAGACTGTCCTCTATCATCACATGTACTGGCAGCTTGTAACTTCTATGTTTGTCCATGCAAATCTTCAGCATCTGTTTTTTAACATGTTTGGTCTTTTGATGTTTGGAATAAACGTAGAAAAATCCATGGGTTCCAAAGAATTTCTGCTCTTTTATTTTGTATGTGGAATTTTGTCTACAGCGCTTTCTCTTGGATGTTACGTTCTTACAAGTCAATATCATATTTTTCTTATGGGTGCGAGCGGCGCACTTTTTTCTGTTCTTTTTGCTTTTGCTGTAATTTTTCCGACAGTCAGGGTTTTTATATTTGGAGTAATTCCTGTTCCTGGACCAATTTTGATTGTAATTTATACTATAATCGAGCTTGGCAGCCAGTTTTTAGGAATCGGTGGTAACATTGCTCACATGACACACCTCTTTGGCTTTGCTGCAGCCTGGGCATATTTTTTGGTTCGAATAGGAGTAAATCCAATCACTGTATGGAAAAACGTATTCCGACACTAAAAAAATCATTTTTCTCTCTTGCAGCAATTGCTCTCCTTGCTATGGGTCTTGTCTGTCCGCAGGAATTTTCCGAAAAAAAAATCCGTCTTTATATCTGGGCCCTACAGGATGCATACCCCGGCGTTACAGAAAATTCACCGCATGAATATGCAAAAAAACATCTGCAAAACCTGTCAGAGTTTTTGCTCGGTGGAATGACTTACGGCTGGCGTTTTACTTATACCCCAAGCGACAAGCTGCGCAAAGTTGATGAATATTTTGAATGCACCCCGCTAAAATCCTTTGATAATGACCGCAAAAATATTGAATACGAAAAAACCTACTGGCGCGAAGACAAAATTTTCTGTTGGGTAAACTTTGAACGTACCCCGCAGATGCTTTATTACTATAAACAGTTCAGTAATATCAAAAACCCGCGCGTAATCGGCAAGGGCAAAGGAAAGCTCTCGCGTGGATTTGAAGGTCTTGAAGAAGCCGCTCAAAACGCCATAAAAGACGGAGTGCGCGAATATTACCGCAAGGTAATCAAAAACAAACCCAAGGAAATTTCAGGAACAGTTCTTATAAGAAAAGTTCCTGCTATTTTAATAGATTCTGGTAACTATGTCGTTGAACTTGATTTTTTCTTAGAAACAAGTAAAATAAAAGAATATAGTCAGTTTTGAACGTCATATGGATATCTTTCCAACTATATACGGAGGAAATTATGAAGAAATTTTTTGCAATTTTAGCTTGTGTCGCTGCTGTATCTTGCTTTTATGCACAGGAAGCATCAACAGAGGAATTGGTTAATCCAAAAAATCCTATGGACAGAACAGTAACTGTTATTGTTCCAGAAAACCAGCGCATTACAGTAAACCCAGAAACAGGCAAACAGAAGCCGGCTTCGGTTAAGCTTGAATACCTTGAAAACTACGATGAAGTTCATGTTTACTACACATGTCTTGACGTTGCTTTTGATAAAGGTGATGCAATGGTTACTATAGCAGATGTTCTTGAAGACTTTCAGAAAGAACACGGCTATGTAAGATATTCATATCTCAGAAGAGATAAGACAAGACACTATAAAGATGAACGCGGTATTAAAATGGGCGAAATGCTCTGTATCGTTAAATTCTATCGTTAATCAATAATAGGAGTGGCGGCAGTATTATCTATCTCAAAGATAACTACTGTCGCTTATAATTTAAAATGGACATCTCAGGAACAATTAAAAATTTACATCCTTTGGAAATTAAAGTACTTTTAAAATATACACAAAAGGATGAACTTACTTCTTTACGCTTACAGAAAGAATTAGACTACAAAGAAGGTCATGCTAATCAGGCATTCTCATGGCTCGGTGGAAAGGGACTTGTAAAAGAAGTCAGCCGTACCCCTCATTCTTTTTTTGAAATTACAGACCTTGGTCGTCAGTTATCAAAAGACGGAACTGTAGAAGAGCGCGCAGTTAAATTCTTAAAAGAAAATGGAGCTAAGACTCTTCCTGAGATTGCACAGGGAATCGGTGTAGAACAAAAAGACATCGGTAGTGCCTTTGGACAGCTTTCTAAAGAAGGCATTCTTGCAATGAATGCAGAAAAAAAAGCTGAATACACAGGCAAAGAGCTTCCTTCACGCATTACTGTTACTTCTGCCCTTCTTAAAAAAGCATGCGATGCTCCTGACGGAACTTTGTGTCAGGAAGATTTATCAAAAGAAGAAGTTGAAGTAATTTCTGGACTTGCAAAAAAACGTGGAGCAGCAGATTCTCCATTTAAAACATACACACGCGAAACTGTAGTTTACAACCTTTGCGGCGAAAGTGATGCCGTAGCCGCAGAACTTAAAAAGGTCGGTGTTACAGGAAACGAAATCGGTGAAATTACAACTAAGATGCTTGAAAGCGGCGAATGGAAAAAAGGAACATTCCGCGGCTACAACATTTCAATTCCACCGGCAAGAAACATTCCTGGCCGTATCAATCCTTACGTTTCATTCCTTGAATCAGTAAAGGACAAACTCTGTTCCCTCGGATTCCAGGAATTTGACGGACCACTCGTAGAAACAGAGTTCTGGAACGGCGATGCACTCTTTATGCCACAGTTCCACGCAGCGCGCGATATTCACGACGTATATCGTATTAAAAACCCGACACACGCAAAATCAATTGAAGAACCATATCTTTCTAACGTAGCAGCTGTTCACGAAAACGGTGGTGCATCTGGAAGCCGCGGCTGGAACTATTCATTTGACCGCGATTTTACAAAGCGCCTTCTTTTAAGAAGCCAGGGAACAGTACTTTCTGCGCACCAGCTTCATAAAGCAGAGATTCCTGGTAAATACTTTGGAATCGCGCGCTGTTTCCGCTACGACAAAGTAGATGCTACTCACCTTTCTGACTTTTACCAGACAGAAGGTATCGTACTTGGAAAAGACGTTAACTTAAAAACACTTCTTGGCTTTTTGGAAATGTTTGCAAAAGAGATTGCCGGAGCAGAAGAAGTAAAATATGTTCCGGGATACTTCCCGTTTACAGAACCTTCGATCGAAGTTCATATCAAGCATCCAAAACTCGGCTGGTTTGAACTTGGCGGTTCGGGAATCTTCCGTCCGGAAGTAACAAAGGCAATGGGCGTAGATGTTCCTGTTCTTGCATGGGGTATCGGTATTGACCGTATGGCTTTGATGGCACTCGGCTTAAACGACCTGAGAGAATTGTTCTGTGAAGATATAGAAAAGGTAAGACTTAGAAAAGCTAAATTCTAGTCCGCCAAAGTATCACATGATTGCGCACCGTGCATTTTCCGGTCGCAACTATTGAAATCCCGCTCACGCACAACGCAGGCGGGATTTTTTTTATTACTCGTGCTATAATAAATCCATAAAAAGGAGACCATAAATGAGCACAACATTTTATTCCTGGATAGGACAATTCAAAAATGAAGATTCACCAATGGGTGACATTGCAAAAGATATTTACAGTGACAAAAACTTTCCTAAAAAAGCAAAAACACTAAAACCAATAAAAGATTATCTTGAATCCCAAAACGCTTGTGAAAGCTTTTTGTCTGTCTTAGATAAAGCATTTGAAATGTATTCAAGGTAAAATTTATTGACATATATATCAATCATTTTTATTATTATATTTGTAGATAAATTAAACCATATGGAGGTATATATGCCAATCCCAAATTATGATAATGAAACTGCGGCAAAACTTATTCACGCCTTTGTGCCTATAAGCAGATTGAATAAAGGTGAAGCCGGCAAAATCATAGACGAAGTTAAAACCGATGGAATTCGCGTAATCGTAAAAAATAATATCCCTGAATGCGTAATGATTTCTGTTGAAGAATACGATCGTTTTGTTTTGTTTATGAACCGTCCGGTAAAAGTAATTCAAACAAAAGAACAGGAAGAACGTCGTAAAGCATTCATCAAAAAAATAAGAGAAAATGTAGCGCCACCTATTCCACCACAACGTGATAGAAAAACAGTCATGGATAATATTGGTCCTATTGATATTGATGAGAATGCTCTAAATGAGCTCAGGAGACTCGGCTAATGGTTCTTGCAGATTCAAATATCATGATTGATTATTTTCGTTCGAGAAATTCAGAACTTGCACAAAAGATTGATTCCATGGACATTGCCTTATGTGGACCGATTCGTTCAGAAATTTTACATGGCGCAAGAACAGAAGCTGAAATAGATAACTATCTTGAAGCGTTTCAAACTTTTGACAATCTCTTAACCGATGATTATGATTGGGACGGAATCGGTTTTATTCTTCAGACCTTACGCTCAAACGGAATAAGCGTTCCTTTTGCGGATGCAGTGATTTCCTATACTGCTATAAAATATGATGTCCCGCTTTGGACACGGGACACACATTTTACTATAATTCAGGCTTATTATCCTGAGTTAAAGTTATATGAAGACTAATTGTATGTTTTTGAAAAAATTACTTTCTCTTATTCACAACTTCGCGCAAAATAATACAGGCAATAATCAGTACACCGCCAAGAATGCACCAAAGGCCTGGAAGCTCGTGAACAAAAATCAGTACCCACACAGGATTCATCAGAGGCTCGATCATTGTAATAAGCGATGCCGAAAATGCCGGCACTTTTTTTATTCCTAGTGAATAAGCAAAGTTTGCAAATCCCATCTGAACAACTCCAAGCAGAATCAAAAAGACCAATGACTTTATATCCGGGAATCCATTAGGAGCAAAAAATACAAAAGGCAACCCAAAGATTGCAGTAATCAATTGTGCTAGCATAAAAGAATCAAACGAAGTATTATCCATTGGCGATGTAATTGACTGCTTACGCTGAAAAATTGTCGTACCCGCAAAAGTAATTCCAGAAATAAGTGCAAGGATATTTCCCAAAAATTCTGTATCCTTAAATTTTCCATCTGCACTTTGATTTGAACCAAAAAGATTTTCTGCAAAGAACAAAAGCATTCCGACAATCACACCAAGAATTGCAATGTAATCTATCTTTGTATTTTTTTCTTTGAGAATAATCGGACCAAAAATAATTATCCAGACCGGGAATGTGTACTGTAAAAAAACTGCATTTGCAGAATAGGTCAGTTTATTCGCAATACAAAATAAAATCATCGTTGCGCTGTAAGTCAAAGCGCCAAGCCACAGATATAAAGTTGCTTTACGGTTTACAATTTTTGATCTTCGTGCGTCATCGTCAATATTGAATATTTTTACGCGCGGAAATCTTTTTGAAAAAATCATTAAAGTAATAAATGCAAAAAGGGATCTAAAACCTGCAGCGGCAAAAGAGTTTACTTCGACATGTTTTAAAAATACGCCGCCAAGACTCCAGCAAAATGCACAGACAACAAGTGCAACTACACCTTCCATTCTAATCATAACTTAAATAAATTCCCTGATGCGATATTTTGCGCCAATTGAATCACAAAGCTTCTGGCAGTTTTCTTCATCTTCTTTTGTAATCGTTGTAGAAACTGTTGTCATAGAAACTTTAAGACCTGAGTCAACACAAGCCTTCGCAAAATCAATCATCGCTTTATGTGCGTCATTAAATTTTGGACGGACATTTTTTTTATAAATTTCTTCATCGCTTGAATTTAAACTTATACTTACAACATCAACTGCCTTTGCTAAAAGTGGAACGATGTCTTTGCCGTTCACAAGATTTCCAAGCCCGTTTGTATTTATGCGAATCGGCTTATCGGATTTTGTCTTTATAAATTCCGCTGTCTGCAAAAGAACATCAAGCGCCTCGGTCGGTTCACCAAAACCACAGAACACAAACTCGCTATACAGACTTAAGTCCTGTTCACAAAGAGCGGTCTTTACTTCTTCAAATGTAGGCTCATGTTCAAGCCAGAGTGAATCGTTTGTATAAACACTTTCATCTTTTTGTCTGATGCAGAATGTGCAGGCGCATGGACATCGGTTTGTAAGATTTATATACAGTCCTGTATGAACAGGATAGAGGATAGTCATTTGTTTTTTCATTATAAATTCCTTTTATTAACTGTTTGGTTTTAAATATTTAAATCCAGTGTACGGAAGCCACTGACCGGATTTTTCAAAAGTGAAGGTTTCAGACATTCCGCAGTGAATCATCGAGTGCCTGTATTGTCCAAGAATAAGAGCAAGTTTTGTGTGCGGGCAGTCTTTTGGTTTATCTGAAAGTTCTTTGTCTGTGAGAACATTTAGATAAAGCATTACCTTTAATTTTACATATTGCAAATATGATGCAAGTATTTCGCGCTTAATTACAAATCCATCGTCGCCGATATAACCTTCGCGGGAACTTGAAATTATACTGTAATTTTCATCGATGTCACCTGCAACCATTTTTTCATATCTATATGCATACGGATTTACAAAATATTTATCTGCCGAGTGAATCATGTGAAATAAATATCGCGAATTATTTACGTCTTCAAGAACAGAAGAAAGTTCTGCACCTGCAACCTGATCTTCCAGATTTTTAAAAAGAATTTCTGTCTGCTCAGTAATTATTTTTACAAGTGTGCGCTCAGCAGAATCGTCCGTCTGTCCTTTTTCCGCCCGCCCGGTCTTCAGTTCACGGACATAAACACCACACTCTTCATCGCCCCAGGTTCCTTTCATCTGTCCGACATATTTAAAACCATATTTTTCATATAAACCTTTTTCATCTGACGAAAGAAAAACTTTATTAAACTGCGGATATAATTTTGGAGCAAGTTCATCGCAATAATAATCAATTAATTTTCCGGCAAGATGTCTTCTTCGCCACTTTGGAAAAGTGAATACAAAGCCAATCCACGGTCCGATTTCCGGAAAAGCAGTTTCATCTTTATCACAGAAAGTTGAAAAAGCGACAAGCTCTTCACCTTCTAGCAAGAGATACAAACCGCCATTACCAAACAACATGTTAAATGCATTGTCTTTTAATATTGCAAGCAAAAAAGGAATTGCACGCCAGTGATGTGCACCCTGCTCAAGCTGAGCTAAAATACTTTCTTTATTTTCGTATTCAAAATATTTTACGATTCTCATTTTAAACCCGCGCGTCCTCTAAACGCGCAACTTTTTTTTATCCTTCAACTTCTACACAAATCGGACAATGATCAGAGCCCATTACATCGCTCATAATCACAGATGATTTTACTTTATCGATGAACGATGGATTTACGCATTGATAGTCAATACGCCACCCGATGTTTTTTTCACGCGCGTGAAATCTGTAACTCCACCAGGTGTACTGCTTTGGCTCTTCGCAAAAATGACGGAACGTATCAACATAACCTGCGCTGGTAAATGTATCCATCCATGCGCGCTCTTCAGGCAAATAGCCTGCATTTCCTTCGTTGGCCTTTGGATTTGCAAGATCGATCGGCTTATGCGCAATGTTATAATCACCGCAAAGCACAATATTAAAGCCGTCTTTTACAAGCGCGTCACATTTTTCTTTCATTGCATCACAAAATGCAAGCTTATAATCAAGCCGCGCCCCGGCGTCCTGACTGTTAGGGAAATATGCAGAAATTACTGCAAGCTTTTTGTCTTTTTTTTCTGTATTGAACTTTGCAATTGTAACGCGTCCCTCGTCGTCAAAGCGGCCATCGCCCATTGTTTCAACGCTGTCAGGTTCTGTCTTTGAATAGATTGCAGTTCCTGAATAGCCGGGCTTTTTTGCACTTGAAAAATATGAATGATACAAAATGCCGTTTGTCGCGCCATCGGTTTCTGCAGGCCCTGTCAATTGAGGAACCTCTGCACCAGGCGAAATCAAAGCCTGAGACAACTGTCCCGGATTTGCCTTTGTCTCCTGAATGCACACAACATCGGCGCCGCTTTTTAAAAGCCAGTCAACAAATCCTTTTTTTTCTACTGCACGAATTCCATTTACATTCCACGAAATTATTTTCATAAGACGACCTCACTTTTTTATCTTCACCGCATCAAGGCGCACTCAATTAATCCCGCGCGCGACTGATCAACGCGCAAACTCAATCGCGCGAAACTTTTTTACTTTCCGACATGAATCCAGGTAAGCTCGTGCTTGTTATAATTTAAGTGAACAACACGACTGTCCGGAATCTCTGCAAACTGGCGCACGACGCCATAGTCAATTGCACCCTGCATCTTTATCGTACAAATCATCTTTTTTGTAAGTCCTGAGTCCAGCCATTTTTTTACCCATTCCAATAGCCGCTCCGGATAACAGATTACATCGCTGAACACCCAGTCGCATTCTCCAATGTCCTCAGGCTTTAATGTAAACGCGTCGTGCGCCTGAAAGGTCACTAAAGGATTTTGCATCAATTCAGGTGCAAGCTCTGCGCGGTCCACGGCATATACCTTTGACCCGAGGTTTACTAAAACCCATGTCCAGCCGCCCGGGCAGGCCCCAGCTTCAAAACAGCGGGAGTCAGGTCCGGGGAGTTCTGTATCAAACAAAAGATTTGCAAGCGTAAGGCTTTCCTGAATCTTAAGGTAAGCGCGGCTCGGAGGATTTTCGTGGTCTTCGATAAACTCAATTCGACCAGCAGGCAAAAAACTTGACGTCTCTGCAGATGCTAAAATTGTTTTATCATCGATTAAGGTATAAACACCAATCGGACTTTTAGGAATTATTACAGGAAAGTTTTTTGCCTTTAAATTTATATACGGCAGTTTTTCCTGAATGAGAGCCGCGCGTCTAAAACTCTGATACTGGTAAGGTGCCCAGTTACGCTGCAATTCTTTTAAAGCCCGGGCGGCATCTCCAATGGATTCAAAGTGCAAAAGAAAAGGATTTAGGAGCGTCGTTCGAGCCCAATACGGAAGTTCTTGAATCAATTGACTTTCGTTTTCGTTTGAGAAGCCGACACTTGATAAATTCACCCCGATACAATCCGGCCAATCTTTGACATACAAAATGTCACCGTAGCAGGTAAACTTGTAATCTTCGGCAAGACCAAACCGCTCGCGCAATTCTGATTTTAAAAATTCAAGCGTCTCTGGAAACGCGAGGAATGCGATTCCACTTAATTTTTCTATATGAACTGACATTCGTTTTCCACAATTTGATTTGAAATATCTTCAGGATTTTGAGAATCTTTGTAAAGAACTTTTATATAATTTTTTAAAATATCCGTATCAGGGGAATGCAAAAACTTCATACCGATATCAGTTGAACCGCTGTCTTCGCTTGCCCACATGGGCTGACAAATCAACGTGATAGGCTCCGGAAGAGATTTTTCTGTAAAAGTAATTTTTATTGTATACTCATTTTCAAGAGATACTGTTACAGGATTTGAATAGTGAATTTTACAACCATGGGTACTTAAATCAAGTAACGTACCCGGAAAGGTAGAAAGTTCATCTGCTTCGACCCTGCCTAAAACTTCGTAGCGGGCATCTCTTCGTGTTTTTGCGCACATAATATAATTATGAATGATTTATGCGTTTTACGCAACCTCGCGAGGCCGTTGTTGTAGCGCGGCCGTTGTGCAATTCGCAGACTCAAACCGCGCATCATCCGACTGGCGAGCGAGGGAGCCTATTTTACAACAACCTGACCGTCTTTAAATGTTGCAAACTTAGTGTAGCCAAGTTTTTCAAGCATGTCATACTGAGGTCCCGGCTTTTTTGCTTTTTTAAGAATTGAAACGCTGAATGAATCTCTGAGCGTTTGAGCTTCGTTCATCACTACATCAAATTCAACTGAATCATCATACAAAAGCGCACACTTTTCTTTTTCGTCAGGAATTTTAAAACCATTTTCTAATAAAATTCCGCAGATACGCTCAAAGCCGATTGAAAAACCAACGGCAGGAACATTCTGCCCGATAAATTTTCCAATCAGATTATCGTAGCGTCCGCCGCCACCAACCGCGCCTTTGAATGCAGGACATGCGATTTCAAAAACGATTCCTGTGTAATAACCCTGACCGCGCACAAGGCTCGGAGTATATTCGATTTTATATTTTCCAACGGCGATTTTTTCTACAGTTGAAATTACGTATTTAAGATCATCCGCAATCGATGCGTCTTTACATTTTGACGCTACCTGATCAAGTGTAATTTTGTTTCCAGCTTCGGCACTTGAAACAAATTCAACAAGCGCTTTTACAGCAGCATCCGGAAGCTGTTTCTCTTTAAGTTCTGCTTCAATTCCAGCAGCGCCAATTTTGTCCATCTTGTCAAAAGTGATGCAGACAGAATCAAGTGAATCCGGAGCAAAGCCCATGTTCTCAAGCATCGCACGAAGAATGCGTCTGTCATTGATGTTAATCGTAAAATCTTCAAAGCCGATGCTCTTAAGTGCGCGCGCAGTTACGTCAATCAATTCAACTTCAGCATTGCAAGATGAGTCGCCGAGAATATCGATGTCGCACTGAACAAACTCGCGGCTTCGGCCTTTTTGCGGACGCTCTGCACGGAATACTCTGTCAGTCTGAATAACTTTAAACGGTGTCTGAAGTTCATTACGGTTTGCGGCATAAAAACGTGTAAGCGGTAAAGTAAGATCGTAGCGAAGCCCCATGTCCGAAAGAGATTTTTCGTCAACCGGATTTGCCGCAAGCGCACTCTCAAGTTTTTCACCACGCTTTAAAACCTTAAAAATCAAATTAAGATTATCGCCGCCGTCACTCTTATCAAGATTTTCTGCATCTTCAAGCATTGGAGTTGAAATACGTTCAAACCCCGACGCACGGTAAGTCTGTAAAATCTTCTGTTGAACATAATCGCGAAGTTTCTGTTCTGCTGGTAAAATATCTTTCATGCCTTTAAGCGCATTTGTCTTCATATTGAACTCCTGCTTTTTGGATGAGTATATAATAGTGAAAAATTGAAGAATTTACAATGATTTATATTTATAAACTGAGCGTCACGCATGTACCTGCCGGAGCATAAAAAAAAGCGCAGGTATTTCCCGCGCTTTTCAAATCCTGCGCGTTCCGATAAGATCCGCACAGGCTGCCTTAGAACGCGCACCCAAGAGGATACGCGATTTCAAACAACTTATATTACATCATAGCGTTCAACGTCTTTACTGTAGTCAACGCCGTCGATGTCAAAGCCGTTTGCAGCAAGGAAGTCATGCTTATAACCTGCAAGGTCACAGTACTGAGCAAGATTATCGTCTGTAGTTGCATTCATGTTTGCAACAGTCTTTGCCTGTACGTCATCACGGAGTTCCCAGTCGTCCATACGGATACGGTTTTCTGAGTCTACAGGAATGTCTGTCATTTCTGAATCAGGTCCCTTGTAAAGACGCTCAGCAAAAAGACGTTCCATCTGTTCAATACAGCCTTCGTGAATGTTCATCTCTTTCATTACCTTAAAGAGAACTGCAAGGTAGAATGAAATTACAGGAATTACAGCCGAGCTTCTTGTAACAAGACCCTTGTTTTCAGAAACATAAGCACGTCCCTTAAGGCTTGCTTTAAGCTGAGCATCAAGCTCGTGAGCTGTTTTCTCAAGATGCTTTTTTGCTCCTCCGATTGTTCCGTCACGGTAAATTGCGTGACTCAACTCAGGTCCGATGTAAGAGTATGCTACAGTACAAACGCCTTCAGAAAGACAGTCTGCTTTTGTAAGAGCGTCAATCCAGAGCTTCCAGTCTTCGCCGCCCATTACTTTTACAGTATTTGCCATTTCTTCTTCGTTTGCAGGCTCTGCGCTTGCTTCTGTTAATTTTTCGTTGATTATATCAAGACACTTACCGCTGTAAGACTGTCCGATTGGTTTAATTACAGATTTGTACATTACCTTTGTTTCTGAATCTGTACGTACAGGTGAAGCAAGGCTGTAAACAAGCAAGTCTACTTTTTTGCCGAGCTTTTTGATTTCGTCAATTACCTGTGCGCGAACTTCGTTAGAATAAGCATCGCCGTTCAATGTTACAGATTTAAGGCCTGCTTCTTTTGCAGCTTTGTCAAATGCAAGATTGTTGTAAAAACCTGGAGTACCACCACGAGTTTCTGTTCCTTCTTTTTCAAAAGAAACACCGATTGTATCTGCCCCGTATTCAAATGCAGCAGTAATGCGGCTTGCAAGTCCGTACCCTGTAGAACAACCGAGTACTAAAACAGTCTTTGGACCTTTTCCGCCTTCTGCATAAGTTTTAACTCCGCGCTTTGCTTTCTGCGCTTTAACATATTCAATCTGACGTAATGTATCTTTTGCGCATCCCTGTGGATGAGCGTTGATACAGATATTGCTTCTGATTTTTGGTTCTACACTCATTTTATCTGTCCTTAAAAAATTAGTCTTTTACCTTCTTAAAGATTACACAGCCGTTATGACCGCCAAAACCGAATGTACAAGACATTGCAGCATCGATATTTCCTTCTACACCTTTATTTGCACAGTAGTCAAGGTCACATCCGCCTTCAACATCCTGTTCATCAAGGTTCTTTGTCATTGGGAAGTAGCTGTCTGTAATTGCCTTAACACAAACGATACCTTCGATTGCGCCTGTTGCACCAAGACAGTGTCCGTGCATAGATTTTGTTGAAGAAATCTTGAGCTTTTTAGCCTGTTCTTCACCAAATGCAATCTTAATCATGTTTGTTTCTGACGAATCGTTTTTATGTGTTGAAGTTCCGTGTGCGTTATAGTACTGAATATCTTCAGGTTTCATTCCTGCATCTTTCATTGCGCGTGTCATACATTTTGAACCGCAGATTCCGTCCGGATTTGGAGCTGTAAGGTGGAATCCGTCACAAGAAGCGCCGTATCCTGCAACTTCTGCATAGATTTTAGCACCGCGAGCTTTTGCGTGTTCGTATTCTTCGAACATAAGCATTCCGGCACCTTCACCCATTACAAAGCCGTTGCGGTTTTTGTCAAACGGACGAGAAGCTTTAGTCGGATCATCATCAAAGCCTGTAGAAAGTGCATGCAATACTTCAAATGAAACAATACCGAACTGACAGATAGTAGCCTCAGCCCCTCCTGTCAAACATGTATCAAGACGTCCAGAACGAACCATGTCAAATGCAACACCAAGAGCATCAGAACCAGAAGAACATGCTGTAGCAATTGACTGAACAGGTCCATGAAGACCAAAGTTAATTGCAATGTTTCCGCCTACTTCATTTGGAATAAGTTCAGGGATTGCCATAGGGTTAGTTTTTACAAATCCCATTTTCTGCATAGAAAGAACAGAAGCTTCTGTTACTTCAAGACCACCGATACCAACACCAAGAATAATACCAGTTTCATCAAGAACTTCTGCATTTCCCATAAGACCAGAATCTTCAAGACACTGTTTTGCAGCTGCTACACCAAACTGTGTAAAGCGAGCCATCTTGCGTGCATCCTTAGAATCCATATAATTTGCAGGGTCAAAGTTTTTTACTTCTGCTGCATAGTGAACTTTATTGATTGAAGAATCGAACAATGTAATAGGACCGATTCCGCTTTTTCCTGCTTTAATTCCTGCCCAGAATTCGTCAACTGTATTTCCAAGTGGTGTGATTGCACCCAATCCGGTAATTACTACTCTTCTCATTAATTTACTCCTATAAAAGGCCGCCATAAAATTTACTTTTACAATAGACCTTTGACGGCAAATTTTGCCTGTAGTTTAATTGATTGAATTATATCTAGTTTGACATTTTTTGTCAATTTGTCAAACGTCACTCGCGACAAGTTAAATCAGCCCGCGCGAACAACACAAATCTTTTCGCTTCCGCACCGACAAAAATCGCAAGTCTCTACTCTTCCTTCTTTGGTTCTTCATTATCCTTATTGCGGATAGTGATGCGTTTGATTTTACCGGAAATCGTTTTTGGAAGTTCCTTCAAAAAATCAAAAATACGCGGACACTTGTACATCGCAGTATTTTCTTTTGCAAATGTCGAAAGTTCAACTTCCATCTCTTTTGGATCGCGCTGTTCATAACCCGGAGACAAAACAATCGAAGCCTTAACAGCCATTCCGCGCTTTGGATCTTTTACGCCGGTAACAGCACATTCCATTACAGCCGGATGCTTTTGCAAAATCGATTCAACTTCAAACGGACTTACACGATAGCCCGAAGTCTTAATGATGTCATCCTTACGACCGATAAACCATACATAACCGTCTTCGTCCATGTAAACATTATCGCCTGTGTGATAAACGCCGCCTTCAAATACAGCTTCTGTAAGCTCAGGATTTTTGTGGTAACCCATCATAAGACCAAACGGACGACCGTTTTCTACATGGATACAAAGTTCACCTGTTTCGCCCTGAGCAACCGGCTTATTTTCATCATCAAGAATCTCTACATCATAAAGTGGACTCGGACGTCCCATAGAACCTGGACGGATGTCAGACAGATCCAGAAAGTTTCCGCAGATAATAGTCGATTCAGTCTGTCCATAACCTTCATAGATTTTTTTACCAGTCTGCTCGAACCACTTGTTATAAACTTCATCATTAAGCGCTTCGCCAGCGGTTGTAAAACGAATACACTTGCTTAAATCATATTTTTTCAAATCCTGACGAACTAAAAAGCGGTAAACCGTTGGAGGAGCACAGAAGGTTGTAAGCTCATACTTTGCAATCATATGAAGCATCTTGTCCGGCTTAAGCATATTCATGTCGTAAACAAAAACTGCTGTACCCGCAAGCCACTGACCATAAAGCTTACCCCAGGTAGATTTTGCCCAGCCGGTTTCTGCAATCGTAAGATGAAGTCCGTCTTCTACAACGCCGTGCCAGTATTTTGCAGTCATAATGTGACCAATCGGATAATCATAATCCTGCAAAACCATCTTTGGATAGCCGGAAGTTCCCGAAGTAAAATACAAAAGCATCGGATCCTTATTATGAGTTGCCGCATCCCCGGTTGGCCGAGGAAACGAACAGTTCATCTTTTCATATTCTTCATGAAAGCTTTCCCAGCCGTCGCGCTGTACGCTTCCAACTGTTACACGGTGAAGAACTGAAGGCGATTTTGCCATTGCCTTGTCGACTTCGCCCTGAATAATATGGTTGTCGTAAGAAATAATCATTTTTACGTCAGCTGCATTTGTGCGGTATTCAATATCACTCTGCAAAAGCTGATCGGTTGCCGGAATTACAATTGCACCAATTCTGTGCAAAGCAGGCATCAAGAACCACCATTCATAGCGGCGGCGCAAAATTAGCATTACAGTATCGCCTTTTTTAATTCCCTTTGAAACAAGCCAGTTTGCAGCACGCTGAGATTCGCGCGAAATATCTTCAAACGAAAAAATCTTTTCTTCGTCATCATCATTAATCCAAACAAGCGCTCTTTTATGAGGTTCAATCTCTGCATACTTATCTACAACATCATAGGCAAAGTTAAAATCCGGCTTTGTTTTTAATTTACAGTTTTTCTTAAAATCTTCGTAATCAGTAAAATCCCTGTCTTCTACGAGATATTCGTGGTATAAACTTGACATACGATAACTCCAATAAAAAGCCTCTAAAATCAAAAAAAGTGAGACTTTGTTCCATATAGTTAGATTGTATTTAACAAGAAAAGTTGCAGAATTTCGTAAAAAAAGTGACAAATTACTGATTTATGCTATAATTTTAAGAGTGAGAGAAGAAAACATTTCAATTTTAGAGTTAATGTCCCAGCCGGAAAAGATTAAATTTGCTTTCCAGCCGATTTTTGAAGTGGAATCAGGTAATATTTACGGCTACGAAGCGCTTATGCGCCCGGTTCCCTATACTCCGATGGAGGTCATTGCAGAATTTGCCCGCCTTGACCGCTTAAACGACATCGAAGAATTTACGACCTATTACGCAGCAAAGCAGTTTTTAGAAAATAACCTGATAGGAAAGTTGTTTTTAAACTCGTTCCCTGCAGCCTTTATTTCTGACGAAATGCTTGCAAAAGTTCATCTGATGGTACAAAAAAGACTAAAAAATCGTCTTGTTGTCGAGGTCCTGGAATACACGGAGTTTAACAATCACGCGCATCATAAAAAAACAGATCAATTTAAGAAATCTCAGACAAACCAGTTACTCGCAGTCGACGATTACGGTTCCGGCAAAAATATCGATGAAGAGTGTATTGAATTTTACAAACCCGACATTGTAAAAATTGACCAGAAGATTATTCGCGATATTCACAAAAATACTGCAAATCAAAAGGCCATGATTGATATCTGTGATTATATGAAAAAGAAAGGAATTATTATCCTTGCAGAAGGCGTTGAAACTCAGGAAGAATATGATTATCTCCATAACTTTCCAATCGACCTTATGCAGGGATATTTTTTAGGCAAGCCACAGATTTTTACAACTTAAACTTATCAAGTTCCTTTGTAATATTAAGAACAGAAGTTTTGTTTGAATCGGCCTTCTGGCGAACAGTTGTAAATGACTCAGAAAAGTTATTTATAACACGCTCAGATTCAATAACAGCATCGTTTACCTGATTTGTAAGCGATACAACCTCGCTGATGTTGTTCATAATTTTCTGAGTATAATCTGCCTGATTCTTTGCAAGTGTACTTACATCTTCTATCTGGTGTACAATTGTATTTGTATTAGAAAGAATTATATTAGCATCAGTTGACTGTTGTGCAACTGTAGAAGAAATTTTTTGAACAACTTCGTTCTGCTCTTCAATATCCTTCTGGATTTTATTGAATGCATTACTTGTAAGTTCCATATTAGAAGAACCAGAGGTCATAGCCTTTGCTACTTCGTTAATAAGATTACTGATATCTTTTGCAGATTTCTGAGTTGATTCAGAAAGCTTACGGATTTCGTCTGCAACAACACTAAATCCCTTACCGGCATCACCTGCGTGAGCCGCCTCAATTGCAGCGTTCATCGCAAGAAGGTTTGTCTGAGATGCAACCGACTGAATTACCTTGATAACTTCAATCATCTTTTTTGACATTTCAGAAATTGCATTGATAACTTCCTGAGTCTTTTTAACTTCGGCACTACCAGAGACAGATTCCTTTGTCAATTCTTCTGCAAGAATCTGTGCACGCTCGATAAGAGTCTTGATTGCCTTAAAGTTATCAACCATCTCTGTCATTGAAATTGCATTTTCCTTTTCTGAACGCGACTGATTTTCTGTCAACTCACTGACCTTGTTTGCATCGCTGTTAAGCTTTGTAACACCGTTATTTACAGAAGACAATAGCTGACTCTGATTATTTGATTCAGAACTCATTGATTTAAAGCTTTCTACAATCTGAACGATACCGGCAGAAGAAGACTCTGTAAGCCCAAGTAATTCTTCAGCACTTGAGTCAACCGAAATAGATTCATTCTTTAAGTTAACAAGTGATTTTCTAAGTGAATCCATAAGGAAGTTCATCTCTGACATTACAATTCCAAAGTCATCAAATGTACCAATATAAATACGGCTTCTAAGGTCACCTTCAACACGGAGCTTTTTAATCTGCTCGATTGTCATTACAAGTCGTTTTCTAAGCAGAACAAGGACGATGATAATCAAAGGAAGACACAGAATAACACTCTGCGCAAGACCAAAGAAAGCTTTACCGATAAAGTAATCCATGCTCCAGCCGTGACGTATTGCACTGTAGCCTGAACAGAACAAATGCCATGCAACTGTTCCAAGGATAATAACAAAGGATTTTCCAAGATTAAAAGAAACAGTGCGCTTTTTAAAATTTGCACATGAAACAATTTTTAATTTAAGAAATTCTTTTCTTGCCATTGATTCAAAACAGTCAACAGAATATGCAACTGCAACAAAGGCATAAAAGAAAATAAGAATCATAATAATAACAAGATCTGTCAGATTGTAATTTACTTTTCCGGCAAGAGTCTTGATGATGATTGTTGCACCGTTACCAATCGGATAACCGGCCATAAGTGCGCATGTAGAAATAACCCTGATCTTAAAAAGAATTTGATCTATTCCGCCAAGTTCTTCTTCGGTAATTTCTTCTGTCTCTGCTTTTTTGATCAAATCACGCAGAGGCTTCATGACAATGTAACCGATAATCGCAATAGAAACAAATACACCCAGCGCAGGACCTAAAACAGCACCCAGCGCAGAAACCCAATCGGACCACGTAGAACCCTTAATTTGTGTAACCTGAAACGAAGAAAGGAGCGGAACTCCAATCACAGTACTAATTCCAAAGAACAACAGATAGATTTGAAACAGACTCATGTTTTCTCCAAACTTTTATCTCCACCCGTATCTTTATTTTATACTAGAAAAGTGACCTGTGTCAAAGATTTGAGGGAAAATTTTTCCGCGCTGACGTATTTTAAAAATTGAGATACAGATTCATTTTCATCCAAAGATTTAATTACGTATGCTTTTGCCATTGCAAATGCTTCTTTGCCAGCAGGCCGAGACATCAATACATCACCAAAATTATGAACGTCAAAAATCATAATGTATTACTCCAATCTTTAATATACGCACACGTAATCTACCACGTATATTTGAAAAAATCCAAAAAAAACTCCATCGTTTTAATGGAGTTCTGCAATTTTTTCATCTATTTTTCTCACGTAACTTCATTTTTGGCACTTACTCGACGCTGCTTTTTCCCTCCAGAACTTAGATAATCCAGGGTTTTTCTCAACACCATACCCCTTTTCATAGAATTCTGCTAACCGATGCATAGCAGTTATATTTCCAGTTTGTGCAGCTGATTCAATTGCTTTAAATTCTTCACTTGGGGATATC
>JAILNY010000013.1 GCA_024691105.1 Treponema sp.
TCCCGGCTATCGTTGCCATTGTTCTGGCACTTATCACAAAAGAAGTTTATTCTTCGCTTTTTATCGGTATTTTAATTGGTGGAATCTTTTTTGCAAGTTCTGCCGCAACCGGCTTTACGCTCGGCGGCTTTTTTGACCATGTTATCAAAGACGGACTTATCGCACAGTTGTCAAATTCATACAACGCCGGTATATTGATCTTTCTTGTAATGCTCGGCATTCTCGTAGTTCTGTTAAACAAAACCGGCGGATCTGCTGCCTTTGGAAAATGGGCAAAAACACACATCAAATCAAAACGCGGCGCGCAGGCTGCGACAATCTTTTTAGGAATCCTCATCTTTATCGATGACTATTTTAACTGTCTTACAGTCGGCTCTGTCATGAAGCCGATTGCAGACAAACATAAAATCTCGCGCGAAAAGCTCGCATACCTTATCGACTCAACTGCAGCACCTGTCTGCATCATTGCACCAATCAGTTCATGGGCAGCGGCAGTCTCTGGCTTTGTAAAAGAAGGCGAAAACGGCCTTGCACTTTTTGTAAGCGCAATTCCGTATAACTTTTATGCCATTCTTACAATTGTAATGCTTTTTTCCCTTATCATATTTAATATCGACTACGGTCCGATGAACGCTTTTGAAAAAGCCGCAGAACAGCTTTCAGATACAACAACAGAAGATGAAGTGCCAGAAAATCCAGCTGCAAAACGAGCTCTTGTTATCGACCTTATAATTCCAATCGCGGTCTTAATCATAATGAGCGTTCTTGGAATGATTTATTCCGGCGGCTTTTTTGCAAAAGACGGTGAAACTTATCTTAATTTTATTGCATCGTTTGCAGCAAGCGATGCTTCTGTTGGCCTTGTAATCGGTTCTGTTACGACACTCATTATCAGCGCAATCTATTTTATCTGCCGCCGTCTTGTTTCATTCTCGTCATGCATGGACTGTATTCCGGAAGGCTTTAAGGCAATGGTTCCTGCAATTTTGATTCTTGCCCTTGCATGGACATTAAAGGGAATGACAGAAAGCCTCGGTGCCAAAGAATTTGTAAGCGGTGTCGTTAGTAAAAGCGCTGGCGGCTTTAAGCTTTTCTTACCTTCAATCGTATTTATAATTGCCTGTGGTCTTGCATTTGCAACCGGAACTTCATGGGGAACATTCGGAATCCTTATTCCTATCTGTATCTCTGTATTCCCGGAAGCAGGAGACCCGCTCCACATAATTTCAATCTCTGCATGTATGGCAGGAGCCGTATGCGGTGACCACTGTTCTCCAATTTCAGACACAACGATTATGGCAAGTGCCGGCGCCCAGTGTAATCACGTAAAACACGTAAGCACTCAGCTGCCTTATGCTCTTACAATTGCCGCAATCTCATTTGTTTCTTATATCATCGCAGGTGTTGTACAAAACCCTGTAATTCCACTTATCTTTGGATTTGCCGCAGTAATCGTAACTTTGTTTATCATCAAAGCTCTGCGTGAAAAAGACTAGAAACGCAAGCCGCTCACATCGCGGCGAACGAACACTGCGGGTCACTATGCGCGACCCGCGGTCTGTTTGCAGCAGTCGCAACTTGCGCACCGCTACACGTTATTTAAGATAAGCGCGAAGATCATTCATGACTTTGCGCTTATTTTTTATCCACTCTGGCGCAATCAGAATATTTTTTGGACCATCTCCTGTCAATCGATGTATTACAATTTTCGGTGGAATTTTATTAAGCGCCTTTTTCAAAAGTGCAAAATATTCATCCTGTTCTAAAACGCGCACCTTACCCGCCGCATATTCATCGGCCAATCTTGTTCCCTGCAAAACATTCAGTACCTGAATCTTTAGACCATCAGTTCCGCAGTCCACGGCATACTGCACGCTATCAAGCATCTCGCGCTCGCTCTCCTCGGGGAGCCCAAAAATCAAATGCGTTACAATGTGAATATCTTTATTCGCGGCCTTTATGCGTGCGATTGCGCTTTCATATTCCTGATTATCGTAGCAGCGGTTTATGGATTTTGCAGTCCGCTCGCAGCTCGTCTGAAGCCCAAACTCAATCGAAAAATGTTTTCTGCTGTATCCCGTCCGCCCGACTGATTGCGCGTCATCTGGAGCCGCGCGACCAAGCGACTCATCGCCGCCCGTCAGTTGAGAGCGCCCCACCGCAAACTCACACTCCGCGAGATAGGCTATCTTTTTTAATATCGATTCACTCAGACAATCAGGGCGCGTCGCAATTGCAATCCCCGCAATATCCGGGCATTCCAGAGCCTCGCGGAACTTGCCTATAAGTCTATCCTCTTCTGCCTCGGTCCTTGCATAAGTGTTAGTAAAGTTCTGAAAATACGCAATGTAGTTTGCGGCCGCAGGGTCGGCGCCTTTCATTTTGGATGCTACAAGGAGTTTTGCTTTTTCTATCTGAGCGGTAACAGAAAGGTGTCTGTCGGCTGCAAACTCGCCCGAGCCCGCTCCGCTGCAGAATATACAGCCGTCATAGGACTTGGTTCCGTCGCGGGTCGGGCAGGTACAAGCTGCATCTAATGTCAGCTTGTACACCTTGTGTCCGAATATCGATTTGTAATACTGGTCTACAGAATAATAGTTCATATATAATAAGGGTCCCGCTAAAAAGCAGGACCCATAAAACTTAGTGGCACTCAGCCGCAGAAATAAAACATGCAATTCCTTCTGCAGGATAATGCTCTCTTAATTTATCAACGATATCACAGATCTTTTTAGATTCTTCTTCGCTGCAATAAATTATCATCATTTCATTAAGCTGCGGCCAGATTGCATCTCCAAGCTTTGGATTAGAAAATCCAGCCCCCGTTACATTTGCAATCTTTGAATAATGATACGCAACTCTTTCTTCTCTGAATGCTTCAAAAAAGTCTTCTTCAACTGCCTGAGAATAAATCAGTTCAATACGAACCATCTTAGTTTTCTTCATCTTTACCCTCCATTACAACAGTATCATCTTTCTTTGCAACAGAAATAACGCGTGCACTCTGTTTTTTGTCTTTTAGAATAAGCTTATTCTTTTTCTTTTCAAGCTTTGCCTTCTTCTTTTCAATTGCAAGCATGTCATAATTTCCTTCTCCGCGAAGGTCAGAAAGTTTATCAAGCTTTCTGTTAATCTTTTCAACCTTGCGTGCATTGCCAGAGTTAAAGATATAATACAACGAAGGCATTAAGAACAATGTCATAACAGAACCAAATGTCAAACCACCCAATACAGTCATACTGATTGGCTGAATCATTTCTGTACCTTCACTCGGGAAAAACGACATCGGAATCAAAGAAATTACAGTTGTCAATGTCGACATCAAAATCGGGCGAAGACGGCTGCGAGCAGCTTCTACACAGGCCTCAAACAATTCATAACCACGACGACGCAAAAGGTTTGTATAGTCTACAAGAACGATACCGTTGTTTACAATCATTCCGACAAGCATCAAGAAACCAAATACCGCAACCATTGAAATCTTCTGACCCGACAAAAGGTAAATCAAAACAACACCAATAAACGAAAGTGGAATTGTAAAGATAACGATGAACGGATCCTTAAATGATTCAAACTGGCTGGCCATAATCGTAAATACGAGAGCCGCCGCCATGATGATTACAACAGCAAAGTTGATTGCCGCTTCCAAAAAGTCTGCCTGGTCTCCAGAGAACGAAATCGTAACATTGTCGTCCTGTGGAATATTCTGCTTAATAAGAGATTCAACTTCAGTCTGAATCTTCTGGATCGAAAGTCCCTTCTTAGGGTTACATGTAATCTGTGTCATTCGAGCCTGTTCATTACGCATAATGCTTACAGGAGAAGTAGATTCTTCGTAATGCGCAAATACCGAAAGAGGAATTCTTGCGCCCGATGATGATGTAACAAAGATACTGTCGAGGTCTGCAAGTTTTGCCTTGTCTTCTTCTGCAAGAGAAACAACAAGGTCAATGTCAGATCCATTATCCTCGTAACGTGTTGCAGTCTTACCATCGATATTTGCCTTAATCTCTGAACCGACTGTATAAACATTCAAGCCAAGACTGTACATCAAATCGCGGTCAAATACGATTTTTACTTCCGGCAAACCGTTTTCAAGGTTAGAAGAAACTTCATCAATCCAGTCCGTAGCCTTTTCCTTTAAAAGCTCTTCAACCTTTGCACTAACGTCAGCAAGCTTTTTCAAATCATCACAACGAATGTCTACAACAAGACCAGACCCCATTCCGTCCTGTCTCTTACCAAACGCAATTTCAGCTCCTGGGAATTTTGACATATATGGTCTGAGCTTTTCCTTTGCAGAAGAAGCATTGTCATATCCTGCCTTACGATCTTTTTCGTCATAAAGCTTAATACGGATTGTCGCTGTATGAGTATCCGAAGCAGAACTCATCATTCCACCGCCACCAATGTTTGAGCTCAAGTGTTTTATACCAACAATTTCCTGAGAAATAATTGATTCAAGTTCTTTTACAACTGTTTCTGTAACTTCAAGCTTTGTTCCCTTAGGCATGTTTACAGTAAGCGAAACGTTTGAACTTTCTGTCATCGGCATAAATACATAACCGATTTTGATAACAGTAAAGATACTTGCTACAAACAATCCAAAAATCGCTGCAATCAAAATCTTTTTATGGCGCAAAGTTTTTGCAACTGCCTTTGAATAAACCATATCAAGCTTATCAAAGAAATGTCCAAGTGCTCTGTTAACACGACCTGTTTTTGTTCTGTCACTTGTGTTATCAACAATAAGATAGCTTGAAGACAAAACCGGAACAAGCGTAATCGCAACTACAAGAGAACACATCAAAGAAAAGACAATCGTTACAGCAAGGTCATCCAAAAGCTGTCCGATCATTCCCATCTTTGACTTAAGCATAATCATCGGAAGGAAGATACAAACCGTAGTCAATGTCGAAGAAGTAATAGCCGCAACCATTTCCTGCGAACCAAGAACAGCGGCAACCTTTGGCTTTGCATCCTTCTGACGGTAACTGTAAATGTTTTCCAAAACTACAATCGAGTTATCTACAAGCATACCGACACCAATCAAAAGACCAGCAAGAGAGATCATGTTGATTGTCATCTTTCTAAGCCACATCAAAACAAGAGTAACAAGAAGTGATACCGGAATAGAAATTGCAATAATCAATGTACTCTTTGCTGAGCGGAGGAATAAAATCAAAACCAAAATCGCAAGCAAAGCACCTTCGATTACAGATTTGATTACCGCATTAATTGTTGCTTCAATGTTATCTGTTGTATTCCATACTTCAACAATTTCTACATCCGAAGGAATTGTCTTTCTAAGTGTTTCAAGCTGCTTACGAACTTTCTTTGCAGACTGAACAGAGTTTTTACCACTCTGCTTTTGAATCATAATAGAAACACAAGGCTCGCCGTTCATGTAAGCAAGAGTTGTCTCTTTTTTATAACCTTCATAAACATCTGCAATGTCCTTAAGCTTTACAGTACGTACAAGAGGAACAGCTCCTGCTTCTGCAGCTGTAGTCTTCCAGGAAATAACTGTATTTTTAACATCTTCTACAGAAGTATATTTACCTGCAGACTGAATCGTATAGTTAATATCACCGCTTGTAATAGAACCACCGGCACTCTGAACGTTCTGTGCACCGATTAACTGTGCGATACCAGAAATCGTAAGGTTATATGCTTCAAGTCGGTCGCGCGGAATATCAACGCGGATACATTTCTGACGACCACCACTAATGTTTGCCGAAGCAACACCATCAATCTGTTCTATCTTTTTCTGAATTACATCTTCAGAAAGTTTTCTCAATTCCTCTGGAGTACGGTTACCCTTTACGGCAAGACCCATGATAGGAATCATCGACGGGTCCATCTTAAACATTACCGGAGAATCCGCATCAGTCGGAAGATATTTTCGGACAATATCAATCTTATCACGACAGCTGTTTACTGCTTCATCAAGATTAGTACCATAATTCATCTCAAGATAAATCAAGCTCGAACCAGTTGAAGACTGCGACTGCATTTTCTTAAGACCAGATACACCCGAAAGCGAACTTTCCAAAACTCGCGTTACACTCTGTTCAACTTCTTCAGGACCTGCATTTTCGTATGTTGTCTGAATCGCAATATACGGAAGTTCCATATCTGGAAACTGATCAATCGGCAAACTTAATGCTGCATAAATACCAAATGCAACAAAAAGAATGAATATCATTAAAACCGTTGTCGGTTTATTTACTGCTCTTTCTGAAAGTGACATTATTCACCTCTATTTTCGTCATTTGTAACAGCAACAACATTTACAAGTGACCCGTCACTCAACAATGTCTGTCCCTTTACAATTACAAGATCATCGCGTGTAACACCCTGCAAAATTTCCTGATAGTTATCAACACGAATACCAACCTTAACCGGAGACATAACAGCCTTTGTTTTATCTCCATCCTGTGCAACAATAAATACATAGTTTTCACCGTTACGTGTAATTACTGTTCCATAAGGAAGAACTGTAACGTCGTTTTTATGTTCTGTTACAAGGTGAATTTTTGCGTACATACCGATTTTGATTTTTGAATCCTGCTTATCAATTGCAAGCTTGATATTCATTGTGCGTGAAGAAGTATCAAGTACAGGACTTATCTCAGTAATATGTGCATCAAAAGTTTCGCCTGGATATGCGTTGAACGAAAGCTTTGCCTTCTGATTCATTGCAATGCGCGATACAAAGCGTTCCGGAACCGAAGTTTCAATTTCAAGCTTTGAAGTACTTGCAATCTTTGCAACAATGCTCGACTGTGCAACACTTGTTCCAATTACACAAGGAAAGTAAACAACTGTTCCATCTACAGGAGAGCGAACAGGGCTTGCAGCATAAATCATACCAGGGCGGCTTGCATCAACTGCACAAAGCATCTGTCCCTTAGAAACACGCTGACCAACCTTTACATAAATCTGCGAAATTTTTCCGGCAGTATCAGGCATTACAGCAACAGAAGAAGCTGCATCAACATCACCACCAAATTCAAGATAGTCATCAAGAGTTGTAGGAACAACCTTATATGCATTTACAGCAAATACAGCTTCTACATCGCCTTTACCCTTTTGAGCATCTTTCTTTGCGCATCCAGAAAAAAATGTAAGCGCACATACGCTGAGTGCAGCTACAAACAAACTGATTCTTTTCATTTCTATTTATCTCCTGTAAGAGTTGTATTAAGTTTATATTCCAAATCCATAAGGCTTGTCATGTAATTAAATTTTTCACTGACAAGGCTAAGCTTTGCCTGATTCAACTGGTTCTCAGCTTCTTTTAAATCAAGATATTCTGTAGTACCGTTGCGGTATGCCTGCCAGGTCATGTCATACGAACGCTGGGCAAGTGTAATATTGCGTTCACTTGCTTCAATCGCTTTTTTACACTGAGCTAAAGTATCAGATGCAGTACGTACTTCAAGCTCTGTGTTTCGCTCAAGCATTTCAAGCTGAACATTAAGCTTTTCAACATTGTCCTTTAACTCGCGGGCACTGGTTCTTGAACTGGACCACGGAAGCATATTTGTCAAATTCCATACAAGCGAAATACTAAACGAACCGCTGTCTTTCCAGTTATCCTTTACGCCCCAGTCATTCTTAAAGGCATCAGTAATCATCGGCTGGCCGTTCCAGCTCAGCGCAAGTGAAGGAGTGTAAGTAGACAAATCAAGTGCGCTTGCCTGCATCTTAAGCATCTTAAGATTTTCTCTTAAAGCCTTAACCGAAAGATTATTTTCAATTCCGTCTTTAATTAACTGTTCAATATCAACGTCGATATATTCAGGATTAATCTCGCCCTTAAGTTCAATCTTTGTTCCAACCGGCATACCGATTAAAAGCGAGAATGTATCAAGCGACTGTCTCATTGCAGCCTCTGCCTTTTCTACCGAAGGGACCTGGTTTTCGTATGCAACCTGAGTCTGAAGATATTTAATCTGAGGAATGTATCCGTTACGATAGTTTGTTGCAGCCTGGTTCATTCGCTGACGTGCGTTTTCAAGGCTGGCCTTCTGGAGTGCAAGGCTTTCCTGCTGGAGCAAAAGTGAATAAAACAATTTCTTGATATTCAATTCATTTTCTTTTACTGCAGTCTGCCAGGTGATTACGCCGCTTTCGTAAGATGCCATTGTGGCTCTCATATTCTGAATCATTGCTACGTTAAAGCTGAACGAAATAGAAAGGTTTCCCATTGC
>JAILNY010000043.1 GCA_024691105.1 Treponema sp.
GCGTCCGTCTTCCGGGTTCATGTGCGGTCCGTATGTGTTGAATATACGTACGACTTTTATTCTTGTTCCGTGCTCGCGATGGTAATCAAAAAAGAGAGTCTCGGCTCCGCGTTTACCTTCATCATAGCATGAGCGGATTCCATGAGGATTTACGTTACCCCAGTAACTTTCAGGCTGCGGATGAATCTGTGCATCGCCGTATACTTCACTTGTAGATGCCTGGAATACTTTTGCATGCCATTTATCAGCAAGGTCTAAAGCATTGATTGCACCAAAGATGCTTGTCTTATATGTTGCAATCGGGTCGCGCTGGTAGTGTGGAGGACTTGCAGGACATGCAAGATTAAAAATCTCGTCAACATAAAAACTATAAGGTAATGTTACATCGTGAATTACAAGTTCAAAATCTGGATTTGCTTTAAGAGGTGCAATATTTCGTTCGCGGCCTGTAAAAAAGTTATCCATGCAGATAACACGGTTTCCGCGGTCAAGAAGAGTTTTACAAAGATGAGAGCCTAAAAATCCGGCTCCGCCTGTAACTAAAACAGTTTTCTTTGTCATACAAGGCCTCGACCAATACAATGAAGTTCAATTCCTTCTGCCTTCATAGCTTTAGGATCATACTGGTTACGACCATCAAAAATTACAGGTTCTTTTAAGAGAGCCTTAATCTTTGCAAAGTCTGGAGAGCGGAACTGCTTCCATTCTGTAACAAGAATAAGTGCATCTGCTCCATTAAGGGCAGTCCACATATCAGGTTCATAAGAAATAGCATCAGATGAGATATCTGCAAGATAGTGTTTTGCCATCTCGTAAGCCTGAGGGTCATAAGCCTTAATTTTAGCCCCTCGTTTTGTAAGTTCTGTAACAACTGTAATTGCAGGAGCTTCTCTCATGTCATCAGTCTCTGGCTTAAAGGCAAGTCCCCAGAGAGCAAAAGTTTTTTCTTTTAAATCCTGCCCATATTTTTGGATGATACGTTCCGGCAGGATATGCTTTTGTTCGTTATTTACATCTTCGACTGCTGTTGCAATGCGCATCTCAATACCATTGCGTTTTCCAACACTGATAAGTTCTTTTACATCTTTTGGAAAGCACGATCCGCCATAACCACACGAAGCATGCAAAAAACTCATACCAATTCTTGAGTCAGTTCCAATTCCCTGCCGAACAGCACGAACATCACCACCAACTTTATCACAAAGTTTTGCAATCTCATTCATAAAACTGATACGTGTTGCAAGCATTGCATTAGCAGCATATTTTGTAATTTCAGCAGATTTTATATCTGTACATATAATCGGATGTTCATTTAAAGTAAACTGTTCATAAAGCTGCTTCATCATAGCTTCTGATCTTGCATTATCACAACCGATAACAACGCGATCCGGTCTCATAAAGTCATTAACCGCAACACCTTCTTTTAAAAACTCCGGATTAGATACAACATCAAATTCAATCCCCTGTGCATCTGTACGTGCATCAAGCACCTTTTTAATTACAGCACGAACTTTTTCAGAAGTTCCAACAGGTACAGTAGATTTATCAACAACAATTGTATAACCACTCATATTCTTTGCAATGCTTTCAGCCGCAGCAAGAACATAACGTGTATCTGCAGAACCATCTTCTCCAGGAGGAGTTCCAACAGCAATAAAACAAATATCAGAAGAAGGAACAGCCTGTGCATAATCAGTTGTAAACTCAAGACGACCTTCTTTAGAGTTTCGTAAAACCATTTCTTCAAGGCCGGGCTCATAAATAGGAATCTTTCCGCTTTTTAGATTTTCTATTTTTGTCTTATCTACATCTATACACCATACATGATTTCCCATCTCCGAAAAACATGTACCACTAACCAATCCTACGTATCCAGTTCCAACAATTGAAATATTCATAATGACGTCCTTTAATAATTTATTTAAGATTAAAAAATATATTATTGACTAATTAATATAATCCACTCCCCATGTATGTCTTACAGCAGAAAACTCATCTATAATATTTTTCACACATGCGAAGTAATTAATTTTATCAAAGTCTTTCGCAAGTACTATTTCTTTTTTAATGATTGCAGTGCGTTTTGCTTTTGAAGTTAAAAGAGTCTTCATATGAGCTGCTAACTGGTCTGGTTTATATCCATTAAAATACAGTGCTGTATCTTTTAACTGTTCTTTATGACCGTCCAAATCTGTAATAATCACAGGACAATTTAAGAATGTTGCTTCAATCGGGGGCATATTATTTGGTCCCATTAGAGAAGCAAAAATCATACCAGTTGCATGACTATAAAGATATTTTAATTCTTCATCAGTTACAAAACCTGTAAAACGCACCTGATTATCAAGCTTATATTCAGCGATTTTTGCTTTGATGTATTCTCTGTTTCCTTTATCAGAACCAGTTAAAAACACTACTGGGCGTAAATTATACTTATCCCGTAAAATAACAAGAGCATCCAAAATACAAATATGATTTTTATGTGGCCAAAATTGTGCAGGATAAAAAAAGAATTGTTCAGGAATATCAAAATCAGGCTTCTTTTCTGAACCTCGACAAAAAGATGCTACAGGGAAAGGAGAAATTCTTATTTTATCCTCCGGCATTGGATAACTTTCTAAGATTTCTTTTTTTCCTTCTTCATTTCCTGTAAGAATATAAGATGCCTTATAAAGCATTCTTTGATAAGTTTCTTCTCTAGCACCCCATGTCCAGCCTGTACGAGAAACCTCTGGAAAATACGGAGTCCGCCGATGTCCTAAATCCCAAACGGTATAAACATAAGGATAAGAAACATCATATACACCAGGAGAAGTAAACCAGAATAAATCTATATCGTTTTCCTTTGCCGCAATATCAAAAATTGAAGGAAGCACGACTTTTATATTTAAACTACGCTTAATTTTGTTCTTTATTCTGCTAATAATCGAAAGTTTTGAATAATAATCAAGATTTAGATACTCAAAACCATCTTTATTAATTAATAAAGGTGATGCAACTCCGCCATTATATAAAATAACATAGTCATTGTCCTTGTCTCCAGAATCAATAATTTCTTTTTGAATAGTATTTAAAAGAGAACTGGCGCCTCCTGCTTCTGGATTAACATCTGGTATATGAATTGCAATTTTCATTATTTTCGAAATTCCTTAATAACATCACAAATATATTTTATCTGCTCTTCTGTAAGATTAGAGGCACTCGGAAGATAAAAGCCATTTTCTGTAAGCCAATCTGTAACAGGATATTCTCCAGAACAGTCACATCCAAAATCTTTAAGAGATTTTTGTCTGTGCATGCTTACAAATAAAAGACGCGTATCAATATTATTGTCCTTAAGATGAGCTACAAGCTCATTTTTTTTATGACCATATTCAACCGAATTAATTACAATTGTATTCATCCAATGAACATTAAGAGCATTATCCTGATCTTTCTGGAAAATTATACCCGGGCAGTCCGACAGATAGTCCATATAGAGCTTTGCATTTTTAATGCGCATATTGCGGTACTCATCTGCCTTTTCTGTCTGAGCAAGACCAATAGCTGCATGAAGGTTACTCATACGATAATTAAATCCAATATCCTCGTGACTGTATACGCGAGGCGCATCTACAGGAAAACACATATTCTTAAAATACTTGCATTTTTTATAATATTCTTCGTTCTCAGTAACAACCATACCACCTTCACCGGTAGTAAGATTTTTATTTGCAAAAAAACTAAACGAAGCAATATCAGAAAAACTTCCAGTCTTTTTACCGTCAAACTCTGCTCCATGAGCTTCGGCAGCATCTTCGATAATAAAAAGATTATGCTTTTTTGCAATACGCGTTATTTCTGCCATATTACATGGATTTCCAAAAATGTGAACAGGGATAATCGCCTTTGTATGTGAAGTAATTTTTTCTTCAATCTTTGTCACATCAATATTAAAAGTCTCTTTATCTGCATCGATAAAAACAGGTTTTGCACCTGTGTAACATACAGCAAAGGCTGTAGCAATCATTGTAAATGAAGGAATAATTACTTCGTCCCCTTTGCCGATTCCAAGTGCTGCAAGAGCAAGGTGAATCGCAACAGTACCATTACAAACTGCAACTCCATATTTTACGCCACAATAAGAAGCAAACGCTTCTTCAAACTTATTTACATAGCTACCACTTGAACTAATCCATCCGGTAGAAACTGCATCTGTTACATATTTTAATTCATTACCACCTAAAAGCGGTGTACATACTGGAATAAAATCTTGCATTTTTAAAATCCTTTATTTTGTCTTAAGTAATTTGCTATCAGAAGACATAAAATCGTTAAAACTAAAGTCTTGAAACATTCTTGGTAAAAAAAATGCTTTAATACAATTAGGATTTATTACACTGATTTGAATATGATTTCTCTGCTTAAATCCCGCATTTTTGTATATTTCATCTCCTTCCCAAAAAACACCACGAACAGTGTCATAAGAAATGTTTTTATTCTTTGCCTGATAGTACATATAGTTATTAATTAAAAAACAATCTGCAAATCTTTGTTTAAACTCAAAATCACCATTGGGGATATTTTTATTTTCTGGTACCTTTATTCCAATTTCTATATATGATTCGTAAAGTTTTTTAAGTTCATCAATATTTTTGGACTGCATAAAATCTAGACAATTACCTAAAGAAATTGCAGCACCTAAAACAGCAGGATCCTTTATTTTTGATGAATTTTTTGCCCATTCTAATGCACGCTCAGGATCATTCTCCCAAAAGTACATTCCCTTGCCAAGCCAATCATAGAGATGCTCGCTATAATGGAGATTTTCACTAGGATTATTCACAAGTCTCTCTGCAAGTATCCTTTCACAACCATGAAAACCAAAAACTATATTACTTTCTGCGTTGTACATCAACTTTACCAATACCTGCGTATGGGACCGGATTATAATTACCTGTAGGAACTAAGTTTGACTTTTCTATCTTATAACCACAATAAGCAAGCATATCAGAAGAAAGCAACTGATCTACCGTAAACCCCGAAATTGTACGATAAGAACCTTTTATTTTTGCTGATTTTATTATCTTTGACCCCTTCATAAAACAACCCCTTAAAATATTATACACATATTTTAATAAAACAACAAGAAAAAGAGATCTAAAATTTATGCGGCTCAAAACGAACCTTATCATTTTCTCCGGCGTAAGGTCCCTGTTTTACTTCAAACATTTCTGTTTCTTCAAGGCATTCAAAGCCATGCCCACCAGAAACCAAAAGAATTACATCTCCAGTTTCTATTACCTGTGACTCAAGGTAAACCTGATCATTTGAATAAAAATCACATCGTAACTTACCCTTCTTTATAATTAATACTTCTTTAGTATAGAGCACTTCGCGTTTTACTTCGTTATGAATATGCGGAAGAATCACATGTCCTGCCGGATGATGCATATAGGCTAGCTGTTGAGAATAATCATCTGGAGTTACAAAAGAGATTCCAGGTTTATCGTAATTTGCTTTTACAATTATTGCAAGAACGTTGTCGTTCTGGTCTTTTATGGTGTTAATCATAATTCTATTTTACCAAAAATTAACGCCAATAACAATTATCCTCAACTATATTTGAATTTTTTGGGGTATCGGAATCTAAAGGATATATCCAATAATCGTTATAAAAACGTTTATCATAGTCGTATTGTGACTCCCAACGATGTCCTTTAATGCCAAATAAGAGCTGTAAAGCGCCACCAATATGGATTGCGGTTTTTCCTAGAGACTTTACATATGAACCTAACGGTAAACCATATGCACCACAACCAATCAATGCAATATCAAAGTCGCAAGCCATAATTTTCTTTTTCGTATCCTCAAAGGCTTCAAACCATGATTCATAACCATCGGTATTTCCTGCAATTGTTTGTGGAGCTTTTATAATTTTAAGTTCAAATTGTGGCAGAACTTCTGGATTAGCAAATAATTTTTCTCTGTTTTCAAATTGCTTTTTTATTGAATTTTCAAAAGGATGAATAACAAGTACTTTCTTTCCTTCAAGCACTTTTGTGTATGGATTATTATATAAAAATGAATTTAGACACGCTAATTCAACTAATAATGCAGCAGGAACATTCTCAGAAAGTATTTCTCCTTCTCCATCATTGAACCACACAGCACAACAATCAATAGATTTTATGGCATCAAAATACAATTCTGAAAATTTATCAAGGTTTTCATTATTAACAGGAAAGAATCCGGTGTTATATCTCATCACATGTTTGAGTTCATCATTATACCCTTTTTTATTTCTGTAAGCATTAAGACAATCTAATTCAAAACCTCCAAATCTTGTAATAAAAATCGGTTTCTTTTGCGACAAAAGTTCTAAAAGTTTATCATTCCCATCTTGATTAAAATATACCGTAGATTTGTAGTTCTTGATGTGTCTGTTGATTTTATCTTGATATGATTCGACTTGCTCTTTTACAAACTTTGATCTTAAGCGTTTAAAAAGCCAGACTGGAATTTTATAAGGTTTAGTAATTATTTTTTTTATTATAGATTTGTATTGATTTTTTTTATTTATTTTTTTTGTAACAACTATGATCTGATTTTTATAATCAACTCCAAAGTATTTTATTAAATTTGTTTCGTAACATTGTATAATTGGATTATTAGATTTTAAATTATCAAATATTGAAACATTTGCAGCATTAAATAAATTATCAGAAACCATTTTCATATATGTATTTTTTCCATGAACACGAATGATTTCATCTTTAAATTTATTATAAATATTACAACGTCCAATAAAATCTTTTTCACTACTTTTAGAAATTGCATCATTTGCGCCAATGTAATAATCAAATAAAGGCTCTTTTATATGAATAAATCTTCCTTGTTTTGCAAGACGTATAGAGGTATCCCATTCCTGGTAACTTGGAACAGTTTCATCCAAATATCCAATTTGATCCAGATGCTTTTTTGAACATAACAGACTTTGAAACATAGGACCTGATTTTACGAGCAGATCTTTATATGATTTTTTCTCATCAATATGCGGCAATGCCCAATACTTCTTTTCATTTGTATCAACATCAACAGTATTGCAATCACTATAAATTACAATCCAATCATCATAACCATACCGTTCAAGAACAGACAGTTCTTTTTCAATTTTATCTATACGCCACACATCATCGCTGTCATTAAACATAATCCAATCATAATTTGCTTTTGTTAAGCCAAGATTACGGGCAGCTTGCGCTCCTTGTTTTTCGTCTGATTGTCTGAAAACTTTTATCCTTGAATCATTAGAAGCATATTCATTACATATCAGCAATGAAGAATCTGTAGAATGATCATCAACAAGAATCAACTCAAAATCTTTATTAGATTGAGAAAGAACAGAATCAATACATTTTTTTAATGTATGTGCCCTGTTATGAACAGGAATAACTATTGAAACAAACATTATCTCCTCCTACACATTATTAAATATTAAAAATTC
>JAILNY010000054.1 GCA_024691105.1 Treponema sp.
GTTGCTCACGAAATAAAAAATCCTCTTGGTGCAATAAGCATTCATATTCAGCTTTTGCAAAAGGCAATCGCAAAAGCGCGCAATTCTGACAATCAGATTCCGGATGAAAAATTTGTCGAAAAATACATCGGTGTTGTAAATGAAGAAATTGATAACCTTAATAAGATTGTCGTAGATTTTTTGTTTGCCGTTCGTCCTGTTTCTGCAAATCTTGAACTGCTTCATCCAAATCAGATTATTCAAAAGCTGGTTGAATTTTTAAGGCCTGAGTATCAGAAAGAAAAAATTGCACTCGAAGTTTCTCTTTGTCCGCAGGACGTTCGTCTTTTGATTGACGAAAAACTTTTCCGAGAGATAATCGTTAACCTTTCGCAAAATGCAATTTATGCGATTAAAGAGGCGGAACGCGGATCCGGCGGCAACAGTGCATCCCTCGATGACCGCACCGCCAGGGATAACGGCGATTCTACAGGCGAACGCACCGGCAAACTCGCAATTATCTCTGTCATTAAAGATGACAAGTACATCCTTACTGTAACCGACAACGGCTGTGGAATGAGCGAAGAAAAACTTTCTAAAATATTTGAGCCATATTATACGACAAAGGCGACGGGAACAGGTCTTGGACTTACAACTGTTTATAAAATCGTAAAAGAGTTTTCCGGCGATATCGACGTTAAATCAGAAGAAGGCGAGGGAACACAATTTATAATTTCAATTCCTGTTCCTCAGCTTAATAAAAAATTAATTGAATACTCTGACTCTAAAAATAAAAGTGGTGAAAAATGAAATTTACGCTTTTAATAATTGATGACGAAAAAAATATCCGTGAAGGTCTTGCCGCAAATTTTGAGATGGAAGGTTACAATGTCCGTCTTGCAGAAAACGGTCAGCAGGGTTTAGATTTTATTGCCAAAGGCGACATTGATCTTGTCATTACCGACTTACGCATGCCCGGCATTACAGGCGAAGAAGTTTTACGCAAGGTTGCAACAGAAACTCCAGGAATACCGGTCATTGTTCTTACCGGACACGGAAGTATTGATGCGGCAGTCGATGCAATGCGTAACGGCGCCTATGACTTTTTGACAAAACCTTTAAACCTCGATCAGCTTTCGCTCATTGTTAAGCGCGCTCTTGAAGCACGTGAGCTTTCGCTCCAGCACAAACAGTTAAAGACCGAAGTAGAAAAAAATCATGCTCTCGACAATATAATCGGTAAAAGCGCCGAAATGCAGAAAGTCTTTGACATGATAAAAAAAGTTGCATCGTCAAAGGCATCTGTTTTGATTACCGGCGAAAGTGGTGTAGGTAAAGAAGTGGTTGCCGATGCTATCCACAAACTGTCGCCAAGAAAAGATCATCAGTGCATTAAAGTACATTGTGCTGCATTGAGCGAAACTCTCCTTGAGAGTGAGCTTTTCGGTCACGAAAAAGGCGCTTTTACCGGCGCTGACAGTCTTGTTAAAGGCCGTTTTGAACTGGCCCACGAGAGCACGATTTTTCTTGATGAAATCGGCGAAATCAATCCGAGCGTTCAGATAAAGATTTTACGTGTGCTTCAAGAGCGCGCGTTTGAGCGTGTGGGCGGGCAGGAAACAATAAATGTTGATGTCAGAATTGTTGCCGCTACCAACCGCAATCTTGAGGACGAGGTAAAAAAAGGAACATTCCGCGAAGATTTGTATTACAGACTTAATGTAATTCATATTCATGTTCCGCCTCTGAGAGAGCGCAAAGATGACATTCCGCTTTTGATTGCTAAATTCCTCGAAGAGTTTGCAGAAGAAAACGGAAAGACAATTAAGGGAATTGACTCTGCTGCAAAATCTGCAATGTTCAATTATAGCTGGCCCGGAAATATCCGCGAGCTTCGTAACTGCATCGAAAGTGCCGTTGTAATGTGCACAGGCGACGAAATAAAGCTTGAAGATCTTCCGCCTCAGGTAAGTAAGGCCGGAATTGAAAAGTCAATTGTAATACCGGCAAACGCAACTCTTGACGAGGCCGAAAAAATCGTAATTTTGCAGACACTTGCGGCAAATAAAAACAACAAATCAAAGACGGCAGAGCTTTTGGGAATCGGCCGAAAGACTCTTCACCGTAAACTACAGGAATATGGAATCGACGGCCCGGAAGAGTAGCGTGCGTGATGCGGGTTATTCGTGGAGCGTTGTATGCTGTAAGGCGTCGTCGGTTTTAAGGAGATAATATGGCAGAGTATAGAATTCAAGGTGAACTGCAGTTTAACGAATCTGCAGGACAGTTTTGTATCGTAGATCACAAAAGAGAAAAATATCTTGAGACAATCGACTTTGGCGCAAAGTTTGAAGTTCTCGAAAACGACGAGTGGAAAGAATCTGAGCTTGCAATCGGAAGCAACGACAAAGGCGAGATGGTCTTTATGCTAAAGAACACAGGCTATGTCGGTCTGCTCGACGGCGTCGAAGTCCGCATGCGCTAGTAAATTTCACACCTTAACTATCATTCGCTAGTAACAAAAAAGGCTGCCCAAAATCGGGCAGCCGCTTACCTTAATAAAATTCAGCCTTAAATAATTGTTCCGCTTGGAATAACAACATTCTTACGGATTACAACAATTCCATCTGCAACATAGAAGTTGCCATAATCACCGTTTTCGTATTTTTTGCCGCTTACATTTATCGAGCAGTTGTCACCGATACGGGCGTTTTTATCGATAATCGTCTTTGCAATATGGCAGTGGCGACCGATACCGATGTTCGGCGTATTTGTTTCTTTATTCTTAGCCTTTTCATCTTCTGACTCATAAAAGTCAGCACCCATTGTGATAACACCGTCAAGAACAGTTCCTGACTCAATGATAGAGCGAAGTCCGATTACCGAATGAGTAATCATTGAATCAGTAATTACACATCCATCACTTGCAAGACATGCTGTCAAATCAGCATGATTCATCTTACATGGTGGAAGGTTACTCATCTGAGTAAAGATAGGTTCGCGTTCATCATAGAAGTTAAACTGTGGATTTACATTTGTAAGATCGAGTGTTGCTTCGTAGAAACTCTTAATTGTTCCAATATCTTCCCAATAGCCGTCAAAGATGTAAGAATTAATCTTCTTTGTTTTAATAGCCATAGGAATAATTTCTTTACCAAAGTCCTGTTTGTCATTGTTAAGAACTTCTTCCATTGTATCTGCATTAAAAATGTAAATACCCATAGAAGCAAGGTATTCTTTTTCTTTAGGAAGCATCTGGTCGCGTGATTTTTCAGGAATTTTCCAATCATCGATGTTCAAATCCGGAGCCGGTTTTTCCATAAATTCTGTAATTCTGTGCTTGTCATCGATTTTCATGATTCCAAAGCCGGATGCGTCGCTGCGGTTAACGGCGATAGTTGCAATTGTAACATCAGCGCCACTTGCAATGTGCTTGTCCATAAAATCGTTAAGATCCATGCGATAAAGCTGGTCGCCTGAAAGAATTATGTAATGAGTTGGTTTTTGTGTTTTAAAGTGAATAAAGTTCTTGCGGACAGCGTCAGCTGTTCCTTCATACCAGCCGGAATGTTCAAGAGTCTGCTCGGCAGCAAGAATTTCAACAAAGCCGTTAGAAAAACGGTCAAAATTATACGAATTAGTAATGTGCAGGTGAAGTGACGCAGAGTTAAACTGAGTCAAAAGATATATTTTCTTAAAACCTGAGTTGATACAGTTTGAAAGAGGAATATCTACAATTCTGTATTTTCCGCCGAACGAAACAGCCGGCTTTGAACGTTCTTTAGTCAAAGGATAAAGACGGGTTCCCTTTCCACCGCCAAGAATAAGACTTAGCACGCGAGATTTATCAATTTTTTCTGTCATATATCAACCCTCCAAGGTTTTTGTAATTTTGCTTTTTTTAATATGTAAGCATTTTGCACTCAAAATTTAGTTTTTTGAGATATTTAATTATAAATCTGAAATTTATTATTTGCAAACTTTTTTTCTATAATAGAGATATGTTTTGAGAGAATTTGGGCAGCAGTTTTTGAAGTTATGAATCTGTGTGAACTAATATCCAAATCGTTTGTCGAAAATACGCATTTTAATTGGGAAAAAAACAAAAATGAATCTTTTTTGTATTTTTATTAAAAAAGTTGATTTTTTTTATTGATTTTGCTATGTTTAGCACAGTTCTTTGACAAAAATGTGAGTTCTGGAAAGCATGGCTTAGTCACATCAATAGCAATTGTTATCACTACGCTGCTAATAATCCGATACGGTATGTTGACCCTACAGGTAGAGATCATGGTATTCCTTCAGATATACAGAAGATTCTTGATGAACGAGATTCTAAGCGAAAAGAACCGGGATATTCTGAGTTACATTCACCGAGAAATTATAATACATATGACTACTCAGAAATAAAAACACCCAAATATGATTCTCATGTTAAAAATTATAAACAATTTAATCAAATTAAAACAGAAGAATACATGCGTGCACGAGCAGTTTCTGTTGATTCGTCATATGAAAATAGTATTTCTGTTGATGCAACAGTATACTCAATTTCATCTAGTTTTGATGACACGTCTCCTGTCTCAGGAGATGTAGGACTTGATTTATTACAAGCAAGTGGACAAATTTCAATTACTCAAGGTGGTTTTGGAACTTCATGTAATTTAAATGCAATTTCTGTTTCTGGTAAAATAGGAACGAAGTATTTTAAAATTCCTTTTGTAAGTAATTTATTAAACAGAAAATTTCAGCTAAAAATTGGCGCAGGTCTAGGTGTGAATCTTGGATATGAGTTAAAAGCTGATGTAAACTCAGGATTAGTTTTTGATGTTTCCGCATTGTTAAAAGCTAGAGTTGAAATAAATCTGGAGAAGATAAATGAATAAACGTTTTTTTGTTTTTTTTCTTATAAACTTATTAACAAGTTTACTAATTATTGGCATTGTATGTATATATAAGATTTCAGAAGTGACAAGTGATGATTTAAAACAATTTGCATTTATGCTAATAATTCAAAGTATTGAATATTTTATACTTTCATTACTTTTTTATATAAAACATAATTCACAAAAAAATTTAGGAATTGGAATTTTTTGTGTTTTTGGAACAATAGGTTTTATAATAATCTTTATTTATTCTTTTTTCGTTTTTGAATTTATTCTCTTGGAAGTATTTGTAATCCCTGGTATTCTGGCTTCCTCTTTATATTTATTTGATCACACAAATACAAATTGATGTGATTAGAGCAAATTTGATGTTAAAACAGGTGAAAAATTGGCAAAAATCTGGTAATATTAACCAGATTTGGGATAAAATCGGAGTAAATTTTACGGAGGTACCGCTGAAACAGAGCTTGAGCTGAGAATTTTTTGAAAAGTTGAGTGAATTGGGCTGAAATTCAAGAGTTATTAACATCAATAGCAATTGTTATCACTACGCGGCCAACAATCCTGTTAAGTATACAGATCCAACGGGCGCTTTTACAGTTGATAATGAAAATCAGACCATCATTTGCGATTTAAATGATAAGAATGATGTTAAGGCTGCTGCTTGTGCTTTTTTTGTTTTACAAGATGAAGGTTTTTCTTGTATTGCTTATGATTCAAAAACAAATAAGCGTATCACATTTAATCATGCAAAGGGCATGTATTCTTTCATAGACAACACTTATAACAACTATTTAAATGGTGATTCCTTTAATTTTACAGAATTCTTATCAGATATAATTAGTTTTACAACTGCAACTGCAGAAAAAGGAACTATTGCTTCTGGTTTAAACAAGTTTGTTTCGATAATTGTAATATATTCGGATGGAAAAAAACTTGTAAAAAATATTTCACAGGGTAATACTTTCGGAGCAATAGACTCTTCGGTAGATCTTCTTATCGATGGAGTAGGATTCGCCGGACCTGCAGGAGGTTATATAAGTATCGGATTAAAATATACAAAACAAGGGGTAATTTTTGGGATAACACAGTTTGCTCGGGGACAAATCGAACTTGAAAAGTGTGCAGTTAATAAATGGTCAGAGAGCATGTTTGGAGTTAGATTTAAATAATTTTAGGAGGGCAAAATGTTGTTAAAGAAAAGTGTACAAACAAAAATATTTTTTGGATTCATTTCCATGTTATGTGCGAATATAGTAATGATTTCTCTCTGGTTTTTCCACATTTGTGATATGGAATTGAATTTGAAATTAAGTTTCATAATTGGTGGTATTTTGGGTTTTTTCTTGGAACACAAGTTGAATGTTGTTGAATATGATGAAATTGACAATAACAATATATTATTCTTTATTTTTTTTCTCTTATTACTTACTTTGCTTGTTATACAGGCTGTTTTTCTTCCGCAGAAGTAAAAAATTTTGTAAGTTTGTTTACCTCTCATCAATACAAATTGATGTGTATAGAGCGAATTTGACGTTAAAACAGGTGAAAAATTAACAGAAATCTGGTAATATTAACCAGATTTGGGATAAAATCGGAGTAAATTTTTACGGAGGTACCGCTGAAACAGAGCTTGAGCTGAGAATTTTTTGAAAAGTTTAGTGAATTGGGCTGAAATTCAAGGGTTATTAACATCAATAGCAATTTATTTGCATACGCGGCCAATAATCCTATCAAGTATACAGACCCTGATGGACGGGATGCTATCCCGTATTTGGTCAAGCCAAGATACAATACCGTAGAACGCTTATATTCAATTGGAAATAATATTCAAAAAACTGACATGGCTGCAGGATATAAAATTTTTCAGCGTGACAATGGAAATTGTTGTTTTGCAAGAGCTTGTTTAATTGCAAAAGAATTACGAGATTATGGATTTGATGTAAGCTATGTTTATTGCGATCCTATAGAATTTGATTACCACGTAGCTGTATGTGTAACTATAGAAAATGAAAGATATATTGTTGATCCTTCTCTAAGTAAAAAACAATGTGTTTATAAATATACAGAATGGATATCTAAACAAAAAATTAGAGGTAACAATCCAAAACCTCGTAAAACGCAATTGATAAATAATAGTTATGAAAATTTCAATATTGCACTCGAATACAAAAATTATTTGAAGAGAACTGGAAAATCAGATAAAGAAATTTCGATTTATGAATTTAGC
>JAILNY010000102.1 GCA_024691105.1 Treponema sp.
TATTCAATCATCGTGCGGTTTATTTTTTCAATTCCGTCTTTATCAAAAGGCTTACTTAAAATTGAAACACGTGCGATTCCACTTGTAACTTCACCAGTTGTGTAGTCAGGACCGACAAAACATTCAAAGCGCCGCTTTAAAGTTTCAAAGTCACCCGACGACTCTAAAACACATTCATAACAGCCATAAAAATCATTCGGCTCAAGCGTAACAAGATGCCAGATATTTGCAGTCTTCTCTGGATTTTTTGAATACGCTCTTATCGCGCGTCCCCGCATCTGATTTGACAGCATAAAAGATCCCACATAACTTGCAAGAATCAAACTGTTAATACACGGAGAATCCCACCCTTCGCCTAAAAGCGCCTGCGTTCCAATCAAAATATTTACATAACCTTCTTCAAACAAAAAAGACGCAAGAGCCATTTTCTCTTTATTACCGCCAGCAACCGTATAAACGCTGTAACCGGTTTTATTTATCGCAGAAGTCAAAACGCTATAGCCGTTTTTTAAAATCATTTTTTCAAGCGATGAAGGAAGAATAACAACAGAACCAGAAACAACTCCGATTTTAATTTTTGTATTCTGATAAAGTTCATTAAAAATCGAAACAACGCTTATATTATCGATTGCATAACCTTTTCCAATTTCTGAAAGACTTTCTTTTTTTATGTAATCTGCAAGAATCAAAAGTCTTAGATTCTCTCCAAGACTTTCGTATTCAGCGCCGGCAATTTTTGTAATACTGTGAAGTTTTCCTGTTGATGAGACAAGTTTTTTCTGAATTGAATCTGAAAGTGTAAGACAAACTTTATTATGCAAATATGCATGATGCTTTCGTAAAATCTCGATTATGATTTTCTTTTCATCTTCATAGCACAAATCAGCTTCATCAATTAAAAACTGAATTACCTCTTCAATCCTTTTTACAGTAATCCATTCCGAACTTCTTGTACCTGTAAGCTTTTTATAAAACATCTTGTCGCATTTATTTTTTTCAAGCAGATAAGAAAGCACTAGTCTGAACTGATAAAAGTTTTCATAAAAATATGTTTCTTTTGTATTTTTTATCGCTTCAATTCTTGCGGCAAGTTCAGACAAAAAAGGAAGATTATATATCTCATCGACTGCCTGCTGATTTTCCGTTCGATTCAGATTTATAATCTCCCGCTCTTTTTCAGACGGAAAATTAAAATAAATATAATCCTGATGCGGACACAAAGTTCCGTCTTTTACAAGTTCAGGAACAAAAATTTCATCGTCAATTTCACCGCAGACCCCGATGTATCGCTTCCATTCACCGGCAGTTGCATCATACGGCGGCGTTGCAGTAAGAGAAATAATTATTACATCACTTCCCAGCGTCTTTAGAAAAAATTCGAGAGACTTTTGCCATTCATTTTTAAGATGATGAGACTCATCAAGACAAATAATTTTAACTCCGGATTTTTGAACGAGTTTAAAAATATCGATATTTGAATAATCTATAGTTTCATCGTCAGATTCAGTCTTTACCTTTGCAATACAGGAATGAAGCGACTGATACGTGATTGAATTTATCAATGTAATTTCATTCAAATCATAAGAAACGTAATCATCGATATTTTCATTTTCAGGTAAAAAGCATTCTTCAAAGCGCTGTCCCCACTGATGACGGATTGTCGTAGTCGGAGAAAGTATGATACAAGGAAATCCAAGGCGCCTTATAAGTTCAAGACCAAGAATTGTTTTTCCACTTCCTGGAGCTGCGACAATATTAATTCTTCCATCAGAAAGAAATTTTTCTGAATTATCAATAACAGACTGCTGATAATTCCTAAAAACGCCTTTAAACTTTATACCATCAAATGTTTTTATCATAAAAAAAATTATAATGAATGATGACTTTAAAAGTAAAGTATATTAAAATACTCCGTATATAAAAAAGAGATGGAGAAAAAACATGAAAAAAATTTTTATTTTCCTTTCAATTCTTTTAATGACAAGCGCAGCATTTTGTGGAGATAAATCCTTATTAAAATTCCGCTTTGTAAATGAAGACGTAAATCCTAACGGACCAATTCCAGAAAACTGCGAAAAGATTACGGTCTACAACAATCTTGATAAAATTGAATATATCGTAGAAAAAGAAATCGTTTTTGACGGAAGTCACATCGAACAGATCCGCTTAGACCGCGACCAATATTTTTCGAGTCTGTACGAAATTAATCTTACTCTTGATGAAGAAGGCACAAGAATTTTTGCAGACCTGACAAGTAACAATATCAAAAGAAGACTCCTTGTACAAATTGACAATTCTTATCTGTTCAGCGCAATAATCCAAATGCCAATTACTGGAGGTCAGGTAGCCTTAGCTGCAATGGACAACTTTACAATTCTGATGAAGTTAAAAGAAAACTTTGACTGCATTGATTACACAGGTATTAATTTTGATAATAAACAATTTGTAAAATTATCCATGAAGCCTGACAGTGCTAAGACAATAAATCAAAAAGATTTGACAAAGGTCCTTTCAGCATTCCTTTATTATTACCAGCAAAATAATCCTGAATGGAAAACTTTTGTCCTCATCTCTGAGAATGACGAGTTTTTGAAAACTCTTGATATGTTAGAAGATGCAAGAAAAGAAAAATATAAAACAATTGACAAGTATGATATTTATATTGAAGAGCTTACAAAACCTGTTAACGCACCTGCTTTTTTATTCAAAAGACAGGATTTTATAGATATTCCCCTTATGGTAAAATTTGAAAACAGCGAAAACACTCTGGTCAAAAGCATCACTCTTGTTATAAATAAAAATGGTGAATTTTTTGTAAAATCTTTTTAGTTAAAAGTTAAATTTCTTTTGAAATATCGTAAAGTTTTTCTGCCAGGAACTGAATTTCTGTCGGATTAAAATCCTCGTCATCTGAATATAAATAATAAGTTGAATCTTTACAGGATAAAACAACAGCACATCCATGACCACGATAATTATATTCAGTTTGAACAGATTCTCTTATTCTGTGCGAAAAGGTAATTGTAACTGTTCCATTTTCACAGAACTTCCAGTCCTTGGGAGTATAGTTATATTTTTTCTTAGGGCTGAAACTTAACACAAAAGCATCATAATTAAAAACAAGAGTTCCTTCACCAAGATTTATAAAACCATGCTCATTCGGAAGTGCTTCGATCTTTACATTAAATTTCTTATTAACGCCATTCTTTTTTAATTCTTTAATAGCAGCATCTCGCTCTTTGTTATACCATTCAACCGGAAAAAATATTTTATCATCACAAATCAAATCACCCTTAGGCGTAAGCTTAAATTCTTTTTTGCACGAAGTACAAATGAGTTTGTCTCCTTCACTTTTCATCTTATATTTTGTTTTACACAACGCACAGGTATATAACGGAAGGTGAATTCCTTTAGCAAGATTTTTCCCTGTATATAAAAGTGAATTCTTTTTCTGCCAGTCATATTCATCGTAAGACAGAAGCTGTTCAATGGTTTTCTGAATTATTTTTTCATCAGTATTAAGAAGTTCTTCTGCGGTATATGCAAGACGAAGTTCTGCTTCAAGTTTTCCGCTGCGGGTATTTTCTTCATCCCAAAAAGGATTTTTAAGATAACTTCCATGAATCAAAAGAATTACTAGCGGCGTATTATATTTTTCAGCATAATACTTTGCAAGCTTTCCCATGTTATCAGGAATTTTAGAAGTTAATCCGATATTCGAATGTCGCGACTCAGGAAAAATCACAACTGAATTCTTCTTTGAAAAAGCATAAGAAATATTTTTAACAACTGTGTAATCAGAAACATATCGTCTCTTTCCAATACAACCGAGAGCACGGTATAAAGATTTTCCAAAACCCGCAAAGCCTTCCATATCAGAAACATAAAATGCACGATGCGGAAAAAGAGCAAGCGGTGCAATATAATAATCAGAAAATCCCTGATGCATAGAAATGACAAGGTAAGGAGGTTTTATTCCTTTAAGACCTGTCTTTTTGATTTTCAGTTTTGATTTAGACAAAGCCGTCATCAAAAGAGATCCGCCCCACATCAGTGGCAAAAGATAAAATGGAGTCCGCTTTGGCAAAACTGTCATATCAAACGGAGTCATATCTTCTTTTTTATTAATCAATGCACACATTGTTTTAGTATATCAATCAAAGGAACTTAGTGCTATAATAATTTTTATGACAAAGAAAAAAATATTACTGATTTTATTCGCAACATTCATTGCCGCTGCAAGCGCATTTGCAAAACGACTTCCGCCGCCAGAACTCGAGCCAATTACAGTTAACGGCCTTGAATACAATGTTGATTATCATATCTCTCCTTTTTCAGAAAGAGCATCTATAACCATAACAGACAACACCAATCCAGAAATTACCAGTGTCAGATTTGTAAAACTATACAGTAAAATTTTTATTCCTTTTTCAGAGACAGATGTTCAGTGGGTCTTTGTTAAAAAGATGGAATTAACGGACAACGACACAATTTGTTTTTACAGAGAAGACAATAAGATTCATGAATTTAATCTTAAAGATGAATCTGTTAAAAAGAAAATATCAGCAAAATCTTTTAGAATAGCTGCAATTGAAATTGCAATTTTACTCTCTGCTGTTTTATTCGGATATACTATTTATCGTCTAATTAGTAGAGAATTACAAATACGAAGTAAAATTGCCATAGAAAGGACAAGAGAATTATCTAAAACAGTGAAAGTTGAATCTCTTTATAAAAATGATTGCGAGTTTAGACGCATGATGTTAAAAAGAGATTTAGCCGCAGTAGGATTATTTTTTGTATTCCTCATAGTTTGTTTTATAATTATGTTAGTTGTCCGTTTGTTAAAAAAACATAACATATAAGGGAATAAACATGAAAAAACTTTTCATCCTTTTATTCACATTATCATTCTTCATTTTTTTTGCATGTTCAGAAAGCGATCCTTTTTCAAAAGCGTTATCTCCGGGTGATACAATTACACTGAAAGGCTCTTTCCAGGTTTATAACGGTATGCCGCCAAACATCCGTTTTGTAACTGAACAAAACGAAGTTATCGGAATTGGAACAGAAGAAACCTGCGATAACGAAACAGTAAACGACATTATAAAAAATCAGATTGATTCAGGTTGCATAATTAAAACAAAGACTGTTTTTAAATATGAAGAAGTTCAATATTATGATCCACCGTTAATGTGTTTTTCTGTTGTAAAGGTTAAAATTTTAAGTGCAGAAATATTACCAGATAATCTAAATATCAAAATTTCTAAAATTAAATTCAATAAAAAAAAGAATTGGGTAAAGGCGCAGATTGAAATTTCGAATGTTTCAAACGAAAATCAAAAATATTCAAACCAACTTTTGTTTTTGAACTATAAGGGAAAATCTTATCGTGCGTATCTTGATTCAATTGCGAGCACTGTGATTGATTTTGACTTTATAGAAATTCCTGCCGGCAAAAAAATTAAAAAAGATATTTATTTTGCAGTTGAGGACTTAATACAAAGTTGTGATGATATTGAAGCCTGTTCTTTTTCTTATTTTATGTTTTGAGCTTGATACATAAACTGAAGCAAATTAAAAAATCCATACTGATAAAATAACAATTATCTGTATTCCAAGAGTCGTTTGAGCATAAGTTTTTCTTCTATAGAGAAGTCAGCGTCTGATATTTCAGAAGTAGTAGGTTCGTACCAGTCAAACTTACTGAACTTCTGAGTCCAGCTTTCATTCTTAAACCTATAGCCGTGTATTGCGTAAATTGAATTGATTAAAAGCTGAGCATAAACTCCGGCTACCTTTGTCTTTGGCTGAAGCTCTGTAAAACCACTTTCGTACAATTTCCTGACCCAGGCATAAAATTTTTCTTTATTCGCAAACTCTGTGTACCCCCAGTCAGAATCGAGATACTCATCATCAAGCCACCATTTTGAGTCGTTGCTGTATCCCGGTATTTTAAACAATTCATCTTTTATAAGAACATACGCAAACTCCTGAATTTCATCATCAGGAGAACGAATGGAAGATCTATATTCTGTTGCTTCCCATTCTTTTCGAGGTTCAATATTTTCTAAAACCCATGTGAGTACAGTTTCTTTGTTTTTCTTATCGTATTTTATAGATGTTGGTTTATAAGAAAAACACCCCCAGTGATAAGTCATGTTATCAATATCCCAGATGTAATTCCTTTTATAATTTTCCTCTACATAATATTTTATCCACTGATACTTATATTTTGAATGAAAAATAATTGTCGCTTTAGCGATTGTACTATACCATGAGCTTCCGGTTGAAAGAACATAAGACCAGGTATCCCATGACAATCCGATACTGTCAGATCCAGTGTTATTACCGGCATTATATTCATCTACAACTTCCAGAGTCTGACCCGGTTCAAAAACAAGTTCAGTTGTAAACCAGAAATCAAAAGAATTATAGACGTTTGCAGATACAATCAATTTTCGTTCGAGCTTTTTCCCATTGCAGGTACTTCTAAAATTATAATATTCTTCTATTTCTTTTTTTGTTTTTTCATCATTTTTTAAAGGTTTTTCGTCTGCTCCGACTCCGACTTCTTCATACCATTTTACAGGAAATCCGATGGTCACAGTCTTTTTTCCATCAGATAGATTTTTAAAATGAAAAGTTACCTTTACTTTGTTCTCCCAGATTTCTACAACCTCGTCCATCATTCGTATGTCGTTGGTATCCTTAATTGTAAATCCGCCGATTGTAGGTTCTATAAATCCGTGAGCATCATCTGCAAATGCAGTTCCCACCATAATCAAAAATAATATTGATAGAATTTTTTTCATTTTTATCTCCACAAAATTCAACAGACATTCCCATGATGCTCATCAGTTTTGATTATTATAAACCGGAACATAAATAAAAAACAATGTTTAATTTAAAAAGCTTTTAGACTGAATTAAATAATTATGCTATAATATTTTTATGATTCAGATTTTTGGAACAAATAAATCTTTTGACTGTAAGACAGCCCAGAGATTTATTTGTTCCAAAAATCTGAATCATAAAAATATTATAGCATAATTATTTAATTCAGTATTATTTTTGATTATGGTGGGAACTACATTTGCAGATGATGCTCACGGATTTATAGAACCTA
>JAILNY010000112.1 GCA_024691105.1 Treponema sp.
CATCCGCACATAGGAACAGACCGCTTGCCGCAGGTAATTAATGCTATGCGCGATAAGATAATTGCGCTGGGCGGTGAGTTTTATTTTAATACCCGTGTCACAAATCTTTTGGTAGAAGCAGGTTGTGTAAAAGGTGTTGAAACCGAAAATGTAGAAAATGGTGAAAACCAGCAATTCCATGGGGTTGCCGTACTTTTAGCCACCGGTCATTCTGCTACAGATATTTATGAAATGCTTGCAAAAGTTGCTCCTTCTGCACTAGAAGCAAAAACCTTTGCGGCTGGTGTCCGTGTTGAACATCCTCGCACTTTGATAGATTCAATTCAGTATCATGGAAGGGGTGCTTCTTCTGGTCTGGGGGCAGCGGAGTATCGCGTTACTACTCAGGTAGATGGACGTGGTGTATATTCCTTCTGTATGTGTCCAGGTGGATTTGTAGTTCCTTCAAGTTCTGGCCCGAATGAAATTGTTGTAAACGGAATGTCGGCTGCAGCTCGTAATTCAAAGTGGTCAAATGCTGCTATCGTAGTAGAAATCCGTCCGGAAGATATTCCTGTGCAGTTTAAGTTAGCCGCAGAAAAACTTGCTTGCCCACAGCTTGCAGGTTTATTATTCCGCACAGAAATTGAACATCTTACAGCTGAAAACGGCAAATGTCAGGTTGCTCCTGCACAGAGACTAACTGATTTTCTTGCAGGCCGCATTTCAGAAAATCTTCCGGCAACCAGCTATACTCCAGGTCTTGTTGCTTCAGATCTTGGCCGTTGGCTTCCATCTCATATTTCAGAGCGTCTCAAAAAAGGCTTTGTAGAAATTGACCGTAACATGCATGGGTTTATCTGCCCTGATGCACTTATGATTGCGTCAGAAACCCGTACTAGTACTCCTGTTCGCATATTGAGAAATAAAGAATCTTTTGAATGTACAGAACTTAAAGGGCTTTATCCGGTAGGCGAAGGTTCTGGCTATTCGGGAGGAATTGTCTCAAGTGCTATGGATGGTGAGAACGCCTGCAGCCATATTACGCAAGTCATAAAAGGTCAATAATAGTCAGTAATGATCAAAAAAAATAACAAATTGTTGTTTGAAAAAATCGTTTTAGATGCTATAATAGAACATTATGAATAGAAACAGAATCAGCTCGGAGAGAGTTGTTGCTGTTGTTGGTCTTGTATTTTTACTTGTGGCTGCCATAGTCAGCATTTTGTTGAATGGTGATCCAAAATCAATTATTGAAAAGATTGCTCCTACTAATATTGTTATTCCTGTAGTTCATTTTATTTGTGTTGGTCTCGCTATTGTTTTTCTTATCACTCAGAATTTGTATGTTATGATTTCCATTTTTCTGATTGAAAGTGAACTTACAATTCTTACAAACTATGAAGAACTTGGTATCTTCTTTTTTTATGCAGCTCTCATTTTGATTTTATGTAAGGATCTTTTTGTAAATAAACCTCGTAAAAGAATATTCAGACTTTTTGTGATTCATTTGATTACACTGTTTTTCTCCTATCCGCATGGAATCACTTATATGCTGATTTCTATCAGTTATTCTCTTTTCTGTTTTGCTTTTTATCTCTGGATTTATTACAGTCTTAAAGCAAAATTGTCATGCCTCTTTCCACAGAATGTTCGTGATAATACAACAATTATCGGTAAGCCTGCGGGTTCTACCATCAGCCTTTCTGATTATAATTTGAACGAACGTCAGCGTAATTTTGTTATGGACAATATTCATAACAAATTAAGCTATAAAGAAATAAGTGAAAAATATTTTGTCAGCGTTTCTACTGTAAAGAAAGATTTTGCAGAAGTATTTAAGATTTTTGAAGTTTCGAATATCGAAGAACTTAGAATTCTTTTGCTGCAGTATCAGCTAAAAGAATAGTTATTTGCATTTGATGCTGCTGCATTAAAATAGGGTAGATTTTTTAATTTTGATGGGCATGGAAAACGTGCCGTATAGATGAGCGTGAGTCCTGGAATATCTGGAAATTGTCCGGGCTTTACGCTCATTTTTTTTATTCTGTTGTTTGTATCTGATAAAACAAAAAGATATCTAATTTTTTTATCTAAATATAAATAATTTGTTATATTTAATATTATAGGATTAAGTTTTTCCTGTTTTAGAAGAGTTATTAATTTTGATGATGGTTCTGGTAAAAGCAGAGCTGTATCAGATAAATCTTTTTGAGCGGAATTGAGACTTAATACTTTTAAAGTGAAGATTAAATCTTCCAGAAAATTTTCCTCTTCTATTATTAATTTGCAACTACTCATTTGATGAATTTTTGCACTGACAAGATATTCTTGTCAATTAAAATTTTCAAAGGGTTACTCTTTATGTGACTATGAAACGTCGCA
>JAILNY010000119.1 GCA_024691105.1 Treponema sp.
TAGATACAGTCTTTTTATTATAAAGCATTAATATAGTAAAAACAATTAGGTTTTGAGAATTTGAGGGATAATTCGCATAAGCATTGTTTTTTAAGAAACTACATGTTTTACCTTTACTCATTTTTTACAAAATATGTTACAATTTAAAAACAACAAATAGTTTTCTTAGGAGTTCAAAACAAATGGAAATCGAAGATGTAGAAATATACAAAGTTTTATCAGAGAGAAACAACACCTTTTATATTGAAAGAATAAATAAAGTAATATCTAACACAAAAAGCCTTCTTTCTCGAATTCCTTCTGTTTTTTCTAATTACACAAACCACGACATTGAACATTCTTTTCGCGTAGCAAACTATATGTTTGAATTATTACCGCTTCCAATTGAAAACTACAATGATACAGAACTAACTATCATGCTTTATTCTGCGATTTTACACGATATTGGAATGGCAGCGCAGGAGACTGAAAATATTTCCGATAAATCAACACAGGACAGCATTAGAAATACACATCACATACGATCTGAAGAATTTATAAACACTCTTTTTCAAAAAGATTACTTTATGATTGATAATGATAGTAATATAGACTTTCAACAACAAGTTGCATCAATCGCATGTTCTCATGGAGAAGATTTCCAATGGATAACTAATAACCTGTCAGAAGGATTATGTTTAGGTAATGATTCCATTAATCCACAATTTATTTCCTGTTTGTTACGCTTGGGAGACTATCTGGATTTTGATTCAAGAAGAACACCTTTCATATTGTACAACTTTTTATCTTTACCTGAAATAAGTAAAATTGAATGGGCTAAACATTTTACAATAAGTAATTTTCAAAAAATCAATAAAGAAAATAACTCAATTTACTTTACCGGAAATTGCGAAGATCCTGATATTTACAGATCTACATTAGATTATTTTTCATTAATTGAACAAGAATTAAACAATGCCAAAACATTATTAAAATCAAAAAATCCTAAATATGAAATATCCATCAATCCAAAAATTGACAATCAAATAATTCACAAAACTTTTGACTCAGCTGATTTACAATATAAAATGGATTATTTATCTATTTCAAACCTTTTAATGGGAGAGCAATTATATAATGATAAACAATGCGCCTTACGCGAATTAATCCAAAATGCACTTGATGCCGTGCTAGTTATGCAAGAACTGGCAAAACAAAATAAAATTGATTATACTCCGCAAATTAAAATCATAATTTCTGATGAATCCGTTACAATTGCAGACAATGGAATTGGTATGACTTTCTCAGAGGTTAATAACTATTTCCTAAATCTTGGGCACTCTTTTTATACCTCTTCTGATTTTAAGAAACTATCAACAACATACAAACCTATAAGCCATTACGGAATAGGGTTTTTATCGTCTTTCTTGCTATCTAATTCCATCGTTGTAAAAACAACATCATATAAACAACCGACTGAATGTAACATATTATCCTTGAAAAAAGACAGTCGATTTGTAATACAAAAGAAAGAACAATTGTCATTTCCTGCGGCTGGCACTCATATAATTTTAGGCAAGCAATCTTTCTTTGAAGTATTTGAATCTTCAAACAATATAGTTCAGTATATTTCTGACACTTTTAAGGATTGTGGAGTACAAATAATTATTTCTGAAAATGGAACTGAACAACGATTAGTTTTTACTTCAAACGGAAGCAAAAATAGAATAAATCTTTCTAACTACTTAGAAAATATTGAATGTACATGTTCCGATCCATTTATGATATCGACAAAGAGTAAAAAACTGCATAGTATCTTTCCAATCATTACTCCATTTGAATACATACCTGAATATATCTACGATCCAGAACAAATATCTGAAAGTATAATTGACTACAATACTTTTGCAGATTTTGTGAAGGGCTCACCTTCTTATAATATCAAGCGTTTTCTAGATGCAAATAATAATTTACGATTTTTCAATGTTTATCCTTTAGATTACGAAGAAAGTGAACATTTCTCTCAAGCAATAGAAATTCTCGATGATAAAGACGCTGCGTTTGAATACATTCAAAAAAGACATGATTTAAATGTTTTAGATCCTATTCGCATTT
>JAILNY010000177.1 GCA_024691105.1 Treponema sp.
AAAAAAAACTGTCCAAACGGACAGTTTTAATCACAAGATTTGCAAATCTTAGTTTGTAGCAGCTGGAGTTTCTTTTGGAACGCGAACTTTCTTTTCTACAAATCCGCTTCTAAGACAACGTGTACATACATTGATTGTACGAGTTGTTCCAGCAATTTCTGTCTTTACTTTGAGCAAATTTGGACGCCATGTGCGTTTTGTATGATTATAAGTCTTACTAACTTTGCATCCATGTAAAGGAGCTTTTCCGCAAACATCACAAGTTCTAGACATATATTGTACCTACCTTACTTAATATACAACGTGAGTTCTCATATATTATAGAAAATAACTTCTAATGTCAACTACCATGCGCTGAATTTCAAATAAATTCAGGCATCCATAATTTGCGCATGGTTCGAGAATTGCAGGGCAATTCTCTCCTCCAATTTTGGATCCATCAGCGCTAAATTCCCCACAAATTCAAGCATCCATGTATGCGCATGGTTCGAGAATTGCAGGGCAATTCTCTCCTCCAGTTTTGGATCCATCAGCGCTGAATTTCAAATAAATTCCATCGCATCCGAACTTTCCCCTACTCTTCCACAAACTGATGAATGGCGGGAATTACTCCATTGTCCGACTCGTAGTCTAAAGTCAAAACATCAATCTTATCGCCGTCGATATTTACAAGCGCAACCGCGCCCTTAATTTTACCATTCCCGTGACAGATACCAAGATTGACCTTACGTACTTCGCCATTGCTTCTATCCGCTCTGTAATACATAAAAGCGTCTTTTTCGCCTTCTGAATCGCGAACCACAACAATGTCAAAAGTTTCAAGAAACTGCGACACCTCACGCTCAAGAATATGCGCGCCAGAATCTACAAGAACATTTACGCGGTCATCTCCTGCCGGGGCTGTAATTGCCCTGTAAAACGTATTGGGGTCGAGCGTATGAACTCTGAGCGTCGTTCCATGAACCGTCTGCTCATATACTGAACCAGGTTCCGGATCAAAAATCAGAGCATCAAATCCATAAAAAAATCGCGCTTCTTTTCCCGCCGCAGCGCGGAGTAAAACCTCGGCCTGATCAGTCGAAGTTTTATATCGGTCCCACTTCCAGGTACGGCGGATTCCCGCTCCGGTATTTCCACTTCCGGTAATTAAAATCGTCTGTTTTCGTCCGGTCGGCTTTTCAGTTTTTACATCAGATTCATCATAAAAACCAAGATACAGGTGCGAAGTGCATTCAACATTTTCATCCGGAATATAATCAAATGTCGATGAGTGATCAAACAACATCATCTGACTTGCATTCACGGCCTCGTTGTAAGAATACAGAACGGACACACTTTCCGGGCTGTCAATTTCTGCAAAGCGCGGATCCTCTTTGTTGAACAGAGTATTTATCGTTGCTTCGTCATGCATTGCAGTTACGCAGGGAATCTGATAATGCGAGCAGTCAACTGACGCGATAAAAAGTGCAGCGCGGGAATCGGCAGCATATCGCGAATTGTCGATCCGCGCGAGGTTTGCGTTAGAATCATTGTCGATCCGCGCGGGGTTTGCGTTAGAGTCGTTACCGGTTCGCACGGGGTTGGTTTTACCTTCGGCGACCTTCGCAAGAACTTTTCCGAGCTTAGAAAAATATTCAAACTCGTCATCAGTCGAAAGCATTTTTACTACAATCGGAACAACTTTTGCATTCGGAAAATAATGTTTTATAAACGGAATGTGAATAAAAATTCCATGCTCGTCTTTCCATAAATCATCCTGAATGCTTACGACATTTTTAATCTCCGGATCTTTCGCAATCCTAGAAATTAATTTTTTATCAGTTTCGATATTTCCTTCGGGAGATTCAAAAGTAGTGTTGCGCGGCATTGTAATTAATTTTTTTCCGCGCTCAAAATGATCCGGCGCAACAATAAAAATTACGGATGGCTGCGTCTGTTCAGAAAGCGCTTTATAAAAACTGTTCTGTCTTCCTGTCGTTATGTCGTGATGCGGAATCATAATCGAGGCTGGACACGCAGACGGAATTTGATAAGCTTCCGTCATATCAAAAATATGGTTCCACATCTGAGTGTCGCCGTAATACATATAATGCACAGCAGAATTATCCGAATGGTTACTGCCACTTTCGCGCGACGCATTTGATAAAGAAGATTTATTTTTGCAGGAAATAATTGTGACTAAAAATAAGACCGTCCAAACGAACGGTCTTATTCTATCACAGCGATGCTGTAATAATTTTATTTTCATTTATAGCGCTTTCCGCCCCATTCAACTACTGTAAAGCCTTTACGTTCTGTCGCAGACAACTCTTGCGGCTTTACTTTAATTTTTTTATCAAGCTTTTTGTGATCAAAGTAAACTCTGATAACTGTATCAGGTTTTGGAGAAACAGTTAACGGCGCTTCTTCGTCAATTCTTTTCTGTGAATAGAAAGTTATAAATACATATTTCTTTCCCTGAAGTTCAGGAACCCAATATTCTGTAAAGTCCGAAATTTCGTTTTTATTTAATCCAAGAAGCGCTAATTTTTCTTCAAAGAAAGACTGCAATTTTTTTGTTTCAACAACAAAGCCTTCAGACATATCAATCTCGACTCCGTTATCCTTGCTTTCCCAGAAAAGATATGGATAGGTTTTGCTTTTGTCACCACGAAGATCTGTAATTTTGCTTTCCGGAGTTGCAGAAACTGTCCATCCATCATTGTAATCAGGAATTGATTCTGTTACACCGCCGGCCGGTTCAACCTTAACATTTATCTCTTGAGTTTTTTCAGGATAAAGATAAATTACAGGCTTTGCTCTTTCTGCCATTCCACCGTTATGGACGTAACATATAAAATCACAGATTTTTGTTGCACCGTCACGGTATGTTGCAACAAATTTATAAAAATTTGAACCGTATGCAAGGTTTTCAAATTTTCCAGAAACGTTATAAACAAAAGAAGTTGACCCGCTTACATACTGTTTTAAAACAAAGTCATCAATAAAAGTACTATCGCCAGGATTTTTCTTTCCACCGCGAACAAGATATTCTTCAAGATGTTTTAAGCTTATCCGAGACCACAAAACACGAATAGAAACACAGTCAGAAGAAACTTCACCGTTGAATGTATATTTAAACTCATCAATTCCATCATTATAAACATACATATCATAGCCATCTTCTGGCGTAACGATTTTGATGTATGAATCAGGGGATGCAAAAACAGTTGCTCCAATCAACACAAACAAAAATGATAACAAACTTGCTTTTAAAAATTTCATATTCACCTCACTTAAAAAATTCTAGTAGTCTTTTTATATTCAGCAAAACCAGGCTTTCGCGACTGGTGTTTGTCTGCAAGAGGAACACTGATAAAAAGGAACATCAGTGTATTAATGGCAGCGCCAAGCAAAAGTTCAACGCGACCGCCAAAAGAAACAACGCAGGCAAGGCCAATTCCCCACCACATAAGAATTTCGCAGGCATAATTTGGATGGCGTGAATTTTTCCAGAGCCCTTCACGAATAAATCCCTGACCGCCGGAATTTCTAAAACGATGCATCTGAATATCTGCAATTCCCTGACATACAGCCGCTGTAAAACTAAGCGCAATAAAAATAAGACAGGCAGGCTTAAACGAAACGCCCTCACACATTGCAACAACCGCAGGCAATACGCAAAAATAAACAACGATTGTCGGAAATAAATGGATTCCTAAAAAGTTAATAAATCCATAAAAGCGCCCTGACTGTTCACGAAGCATTACGTAACGCCAGTCCTGATATTCAAAGCTCTTAAAATTATAAATCCAGTTTGCAGTTAATCTCAATGCCCAGAACATAACTGCCGCAAACAATAACCAACCCAAAAGCCCGACAGTGGCCGCACCCCCAGAAACGCTCAATTTTGCAATTGTCACTGCAAGAATTACAGGCGGCTGAACACTCCAATACGGATCATAAACAGAAGCATTCTTAAAAATCAGACTGAATATAAAAACAACAACGGTTGCAACAACATCTGCTAAAAAAAGTGCAACCGGATACGAATAATTCACGCTGCTTTTAATACCAAAATGTGCAAGCGATAAAATTCCATCGCTTCCAGAAAAATAATTGTAAGAAACAATTCCACTCACAGCTGCAAGAACATAAATTAAAAAAATAATTACCAATGCAGCAAAACGATTTTTTACCATAACTAAACCCCATTTATTATAAACTGTGCGTCACTGACGCGCAATAAATTTTTATTTCCAACCTTCCCAGATTTTTTCGCACATACCAACAGTCGCAGCTGTTTTTCCGTTTCTGCAAACAGGAAGTTTCATAAGCGAAAGCTGATTTTCAAAAAGTTTTTCTTCTTTATCGCTGTCATCAAGATATGCAAGACTCGCATAATCCTTTGATTTTGTGTCTGTCATTTCATCGATTGCAGCAGCACGACCTCCCACATCCCGCGCAACAGCGCTGACAACAGAATCAAATTCTCCCGCACTCATTTCTTTTTCTTTTAAATCTATAAATTGAAAAGGAATTCTTCTCTCTTTAAAAAATCTTTGTGCCGACTTACAGTCAAAAGATTTATTTGTT
>JAILNY010000136.1 GCA_024691105.1 Treponema sp.
CAACGATACAAAAAAACTTTTCAGCTGGCAAAAGGTCGAAGCATTAACATTTGAATTTAGCGATAAACCGCTTACAGAAGAAATTTGCATAAGAGACATTAGAATAAAATGAAAATAACAATTATCCACGGACAGAATCACAAAGGTTCAACTTATCATATTGCACGACAGCTTGCAGAAAAAATAAACGGCGAAATTACCGACTTCTTTTTACCAAAGGACTTTGGTGAATTTTGTATAGGCTGCTGTAACTGTTTTAACAAAAGCGAAACTTTGTGTCCACATTACAAAAAGCTTTCACCATTGACTGACGCAATGGATGCAGCCGACGTTCTTATCTTTGAAAGCCCTGTTTACGTTTATCACGCAACAGGTGCCATGAAAGCATTCCTTGACCATTATGGATGGCGCTGGATGGTTCACAGCCCGGAAGAATCCATGTTTAAAAAACAGGCAGTCTGTATTGCAACAGCAGCCGGCGCCGGAATGAAGTCAACAATAAAAGATATGGCTGACAGCCTCTTTTTCTGGGGCGTTCCAAAGACCTACAAATATGGAATTGCAATCAGGGCTATCAACTGGGACCATGTCTCAGAAAAAACAAAAGCCGCAATCGATAAAAAAACTACAAGTCTTGCAAATATAATTAACCGCAAAAACGGCAAAATTAAACCTGGCCTCAAAACCAGAGCCTGGTTCTTTTTAATGCATCTTTTGCAGCGCAAAGGCTTTAGCGAACGCGACCGCATTTACTGGAACGAAAAAGGCTGGACAGGCAGCAAGCGTCCATGGAAGTAAACAACCTCCGCGCAGCCCTCCGCCTTTACGCAATCACCGACCGTCACTGGCTAAACGCCGACACACTTGAACACCAGGTCGAGCTTGCAATCAAAGGCGGTGCTACAATAATTCAATTCCGTGAAAAATCCGCACCCGATACCGAACGCGAAGCACTTGCCCTCAAAGTCCAGGATGTCTGCCGCCGCTACAACGTCCCTTTCATTATCAACGATGATGTGGAACTTGCAAAAAAGATAAATGCAGACGGTGTTCATGTCGGGCAGGAAGATATGAATATTCTTAAAGCCCGCGCTATTTTAGGAAAAAACAAAATTATCGGAGTTTCTTCGCATAACGTTCAGGAAGCAGTTTTGGCCCAAAAGCAGGGCGCGGACTATCTTGGATGTGGTGCCGTTTTTGCAACGAGTTCAAAAGATAACGTAAGCTGCCTTCCGCTCAAAACCCTAAAAGAGATCTGCGCTTGCGTACAAATCCCGGTGGTTGCAATAGGTGGAATAAATCTGGATAATATTGAATTATTGCGCGACACAGGAATTGCAGGGGCTGCGGTAATAAGCGCAATCTTTGGAGCAGAGAACATCGAACAGGCAGCACGCGACTTACGCGCAAGACTCAACAATTGAGTATAATCCGCGCGATTCGTGACATGACGCAATTCATGGCGCGCCAAAATTCACGCCGGTTCGCGATTTATTAAAGAGGTAAAAAATGAAAGTTTCAATGACAATTGCAGGAAGTGATTCTAGCGGTGGAGCCGGTATCCAGGCAGACATAAAAACAATGACCGCAAATGGCGTTTATGCCATGAGCGCAATTACCGCCTTGACTGCACAGAATACTACAGGCGTTCAGGGAATTATGAACGTAACTGCTGATTTTTTAAGACAGCAGATTGACTCATGTATTACCGACATCAGACCTGACAGCGTAAAAATTGGAATGGTTTCGCAGATTGAATTAATCAAGGTAATTGCAGAACGTCTTAAATTTTATGGAATCAAAAATATTGTCGTAGATCCAGTTATGGTTGCAACCAGCGGCGCAAAACTGATTGATGATAATGCAATAGATATCCTTAAATCAGAGCTTTTACCGATTGCCACAGTCTGCACACCAAATATCCCCGAAGCAGAAATTTTAAGTGGAATGAAGATTTCAAGCGCCGACGACATGGAAAAAGCCGCGCGCGCGATAAATGAAAAATATTCCTGTGCCGTTTTATGTAAAGGTGGCCACAACTTAAACGATGCCAACGACCTTTTATATACCGGCAACAAAGCAACCTGGTTCAATGGCAAACGCATCGATAATCCTAACACACATGGAACAGGCTGTACCCTTTCCAGTGCAATAGCCGCAAATCTTGCAAAGGGCGCATCCCTTGAAGAGTCCGTAAAAAATGCAAAGGATTATTTATCGCGCGCGCTTGCAGCCATGCTTGACCTTGGTCAGGGCAGCGGCCCAATGAACCATGCATTCGTTTTCCAGGACGCGTAGTGCATAAACCGCGCGACCGGTTTACAATCGCGCGGTCTACTGCAATACCATCTTATCGTTCGTAATCGATGTTTTTCTGATTGCCTTAAAGCGCTTGTTCAAATCTTCCATCGTAAGATTTTCTTTTTCTTTACCGCTGATATCAAGAATAATCTCGCCGCCGTCCATCATCAAAAGACGATTTCCGTAATCAAGCGCCTGCTGCATATTATGAGTTACCATCATTACAGTAAGGTTGTATTTGTCGGCAAATTCCTTGGTAAGCTTCATAACAATGTCGGCGTTAGTCGGATCAAGAGCCGCAGTATGTTCATCCAAAAGAAGAATCTGCGGCTTAGAAAGAACTGCCATCAAAAGAGTAAGCGCCTGGCGCTGTCCACCCGAAAACTGATCTACGTTATCGTTAAGACGCTCTTCCAAACCCATATTCAGTTTTTTAAGTTCTTCCTTAAAAAATGCCTGCTTCTTTTTATTAAGGCTGATCTTAAGACCCTTCCAACCCTTTTTGCTGCAGATCATCATATTATCCTGAAGTGACATCTTGCCGGCAGTTCCCAAAAGCGGATTCTGGAAAATACGACCGATGTATTTTGCGCGCTTGTATTCCGGCTCGTTTGTGATGTCTTTAGAGTCAAGCGTTATAGTTCCGTGTGAAGGATGCATATTGCCCGAAATGATATTGTACAAAGTTGATTTGCCGGCTCCGTTTGAACCGATGACGGTAATAAAATCGCCTTCGTTGATTTTAAGGTTTATGTTTTTAAGTGCTTCGTTTTCGTCAGGGGTTCCTGCGTTAAATGTAATTCCGATATTCTTAAGCTCTAGCATGTTTGTTCCCCTTTTTAGAAATGATAAGACAGATGATAATCAAAAGACCTGTAATAAGCTTTAAGTCATTGCTTGTAAGTCCGATTACAAATCCGTAGCTGCGTCCAAAGTACATAATTCCGCGGTATATAATTGAACCGATTAAAACGCGCAGTGTCTGCATTCCGATTTTATTTGAACGGATAATAAACTCACCAAGCATGAGTGAAGCAAGTCCACTTACGATAACACCGGTTCCGGAACCAACGTCGGCAAAACCGTTGTACATTGCTGCAAAAGCACCCGAGAGTGCGGCAAGCCCGTCCCCTACGCAAACGCCGATCCCGCGGACAATCTGTGGATTAACTCCCTGCGAGATAATCATCTGCTGGTTTGCACCAAGGGCACCCATTGTAAGTCCGAGATCTGTATGGTAAAAAATGTCCATAATCCATTTAAGAGCAATTACAAAGATAATCAGGAATATACAAATTCCAAGCTCTGCCGGAAGATTAGGAAAATGCGCCTCGCAGAATGCTGTGATTTTAGAAAAAGGTGTATCAATTTTAAGGAACGAAATATTTGCCTTATTGCTCATTACACGAAGGTTAATTGAATAAAGCATTGTCATTACTAAAATTCCTGCAAGCAAATCAGGAATTTTAAGCTTTGTATAAATTACAGTTGTACAAAGTCCGGCAAGAATTCCACCCATAAAAGCAAAACAAAGTGCGATAACCGGATTCATTCCAATTGTCAGACAAGCCGCAAGAATACAGCCGCCCAGCGGAAACGCGCCGTCAACTGTCATATCACAAAAATTAAGAACACGGTAAGACATGAATACGCCTAATACCATAATTCCATAAATTAAACCTTCAATAATTATGCTGCAAAACATTTAATAATTCCTCATATCCAAACGCCCCATTTTGCTTTGCATAACTGCGTCGCATTGCGGCAAGATGAATTTAAAAAAATAAAAGGGCTGTTTTATTCCGGCAACGACAAATTGTCAGAAAAAACGCCCTTTTATTATAAAGCATTTTTAATTACTTTTCTATTAATTTTCCATTTTCAAAGATCATATTTGCAGAATTTTTAAGTTCATCAGAAATTGCAATTCCACATGCTTTTGCAGCATCAAGGTCAATAAGCAAATCTGAATCAGATGGTTCTGTCATAAAGCGTACAGGAATGTCTGCAGGTTTTGTTCCGTTAAGAATTTTTACAACGATTTCACCTGTTGCACGGCCTGCTTTGTAATAGTTAAATCCGCTTGCCATAAAAATTCCACCGTCTTTAGCAGCTGTTACATCGCCAGAGAAGATAGGCTTTTTAGCTCTTCCAAATACATCTACGAGAGAAGCTATTGCACTGAATACAGTGTTGTCAGTTGTAAGGTAGATTCCATCAACGCGGTTGATGATTGTTTCTGCAGCCTGTTTAACTTCGCTAGACTGTGTAATTGCCTGAGTAACAAGATTAATTCCTGCTTCCTGGCAGCCCTGTTTTACAAGTTCAAGAGAAGAAACTGAGTTTGCTTCGTTGCTTGTGTAGATATAACCAAGTGTTTTAATTCCTGTGATTTTTGCAAAAAGCTTGATGTGTTCTACAGTAGGAATTGCATCGCTCATACCTGTTACATTCTTCTTACCCTTGTCTACTGAATCAACAAGCTTTGCTCCAACAGGATCTGTAACAGTTCCAAATACAACTGGTGTATCTTTTAATGTTGTTGCAAGTGCAATAGCAACAGGAGTTGCAATTCCGACAGCAACGTTAACTTTTTTTACCTTGAACTGAGATGCAATCTGAGCAGCAGTATTAACATCGCCGTTTGCATTCTGCAAATCAAATTCTGCTTCGATACCGTTTTCTTTAATTACATCCATGATACCCTGTTCAACTGCATCAAGTGCCGGATGCTGAACGATTTTAGCAATACCAATTTTTACCTGCTTTGAATCTTTGTTTCCGCATGAAGCAAATACAAGACCTGCAATCATGATTAAAGGAATAAATTTTTTCATAAACAACCTCTAAATAATTTTAAAGTTTCTATCAGTAGAAACGTTGAATATAATATACACCTTTGCCGCGTTATTGTCAATAGAAACATGCATGAAAATTTATTTTGTTTTATTCATTGACTATGTATATCTCTCATTAAGATATCTAAAGATTTATCAATATATTTTTGAATGTCCTGCTTATGTTTTTGAAATAGAATATAAGAATTATCTTTAGTTTCTTTTATTTCTTTATCTTCTATAAATAATTCATGTATTTCAAGATTAAGAGCATAAGCTAATTTACCAAGAGTTTTATCACTTATCCAAGTTTGGCATCGCTCAATATCATTCATATAAGGTTCTGAAATATCTGCTAACTCTGCAAGTTTTGCCTGAGTAATTCCAAGTTCTTTTCTGCGTAATTTAATATTAGTTGCCAGGATTTTTCGTACAGAATCTTGATCCATATAATATATGATATGTTATTATCCTAGATTTCTAAACATGACATTGACATGTAAAAATACCTATGCTAATATTTAATATTATAATCCATGATAATGGATATAATATTAATCAGTTAAAGAATAATGGAGAGTAATGATGAAAAAAGTAAATTATTCAATCAAAATTGGTTTAACTATGATTATTTTCACAATTATAGCATTAGCATGTGCAAGTTCAAATAATCTAGATTATACAAAGTATGTAAGAAAAGAGTCTTTTTCGATTCCTTCCTTAGACACCGTAACTACCGTTTCTGTAGGGGATGCGTTATTAAAACAAGGTTCATTAGTTAAAACTGATGCTATTCAGATAAAAAAAGATTCATTAGATGGAGTTGTTAAAAAGGGAATATATAGGTATGACGGAAAAGATAAAAATGGAAATAAAATGTTTAGACCTGTTTATAATTCTGGAGCTGAAATCATAAGTACCCCGAATCAACCTTTCACATTTATTGTATATGGGCCAATTAAACAAATGGTTAATGATAAATGGGTAGAAGTAGGAAAGGGATTAACAGCAGGATTCCTTACTGGAATAAATACCATGCGTAAAGGTTCAAAATTCATACCTGACACTGATTATGAAATGACTGAAATAATAGCTCCAGAAGAAAATAGTTTTCAACAAACCTTGTTATATACAGGTAGAGAAAATAATATTATAAAATTTTCATACAGAGAATTTAGTGATGATATGGCTCGTCCAAGTTTTACAGTTGATGTACAATATGATTTAAACCAATCAAAGGAAATTTCATTTAGACAGGCTAAAATTGAAGTAATAAAAGCAACTAATAGTTCTATTACTTATAAAGTTCTATCAAATTTTAACTAATTTATATAATTTGAAAAGTATTTCAAATAAACATAATTTGCTTAAATTCCTTAGTGCTATAGTTTTAATGATAATTGCAATCGCGTTATACATTTTTCTACATGGTACTAAGGAATTATTTTTATTCCAGAAAATAAATTCAATAAAAAATATAATACCTATGTTTGAAGGAACTAATTTACACAACAAATTTTTGACAGGGTATTGTGTTGATATTTTATGGTTTACGGCTTTCCAATTATCATATTCTTGCATTTCGAAAAAACACTATTCAACTATTCTAGTTTTGATATACGGTATCATATTAGAAAGTATACAATTTTTCTTTCCAATTTTTGGAACATTTGATTTTTGGGATATCGCTATCTATTCTTTTATTACTCTAATATTTTTATTTATAAGTTTTATAATTAAATTATAAAAAAAGCGGCCTCGATCGAGGCCGCTTCGTAGTTATTATTCAACCGTTACCGATTTTGCAAGATTCTTTGGTTTATCAGGATCAATTCCCTTTAGAACTGAACAGTAATAAGCAAAGAGCTGTGCAGGTATAATAGAAGTAATTGCCGCAAAGATATCTTCTATCTGAGGAATCTTGATAATTGTATCTGCACTATTTCCTTTTACAAATACCTGTTCATCGCCTTGGCAGATTACCAGAGTTGAAGCACCGCGAGTCTTTACTTCCTGAACATTGCTGTTAATCTTTTCGTAAAGTGCTGTCTGTGTAGCAAGAGCCACAACGAGAGTATCCTTGTCAATAAGGGCAATCGGTCCGTGCTTAAGTTCACCAGCTGCAAATGCTTCGCTGTGCATGTAGCTTACTTCTTTTAATTTGAGCGCACTTTCAAGACTTGAAGCGCTGTCGATAAGACGACCGATGTAGAACACTTTGCTCTTATTAAAGTTTTCAGAAGCAAACTTCTGAATATTGCTCTGGTCTTTTAATATCTGTTCTACGTGCTCAGGAATTGCTTCAAGCTGAGTAAGGTAATGCTCGAGATCTGCTTTAGAAATTTTGTCGCAGGTTACTGCCATCTTAAGTGCCAAAAGGTAAAGACACATAAGCTGAGTTGTATAAGCCTTTGTCGAAGCAACGGCAATTTCCGGGCCGGCAAGTGTGTAAATTACACGATCAGCTTCGCGGCTTACAGTTGAACCTACAACGTTTGTGATTGCAATTACTTTTGCACCGGCATCTTTTGCAAGACGGAGTGCGGCAAGAGTATCTGCTGTTTCGCCAGACTGGCTTATAATAATTACGACATCCTTATTTGAAATAATCGGATTTCTATAACGGAATTCACTTGCAACATCAACTACAACCGGAACGCGTGTAAGCTGTTCAAAAATGTAGCGCGCTGCAACACCAGCATGGTATGCAGTACCGCAGGCTGTAATAATGATGCGTTCAGCACCCTTAAATATAGAAGAAAAATCCATCTCATCAAACTTGATGTCGACAGCCTTGTTTCCGTTAAATACAAGATGCGGATGAAGTGTATCTTTGAGAGCCTTTGGCTGCTCATAAATTTCTTTAAGCATAAAGTGAGCATATCCGCCTTTTTCTGCAGCGGCCATGTCCCACTCAATATGAGAAGGTTCTTTGATAATTTTTTCGCCGTCTTCTGTAAATAAATCTACGTGGTCTGAATAAACTACAGCAAGTTCTTTCTGGTCGAGATAATAAACTTCTCTTGTATATTCAAGAACAGCAGGAACATCACTTGCAATAAAGTTTTCGTTTTTGCCAAGACCAATAATAAGCGGACTGTCTTTGCGTGCTGCAATAATTCTATCCGGATAATCTTTGCAGACAACTCCAAGGGCGTAACTTCCTTCAAGTTTTTTAAGCGCAAGTTTTACAGATTCAAAAATATCATTTGTCTGCTCGTAAAAATAGTTTACAAGATGAGCAATTACTTCTGTATCAGTCTGGCTCTTAAAAACAATTCCCTGTGCCTGAAGCTGTTCCTTGAGCTTTGCATAATTTTCTATAATACCGTTATGAACAATTGCAATTGTACCGCTTACGTTTGTGTGCGGATGCGCATTAACATCGCTCGGCTCACCATGAGTTGCCCAGCGTGTATGTCCGATTCCGATTGTTCCATTGATAACTTCTTTTGTTACCATTTCATCGAGAACCTTAAGCGCACCCTTTGCCTTTCTTACAAGAATCTCATCCTCGTTAAGAACTGCAATTCCAGCACTGTCATATCCACGATATTCAAGTTTTTTTAATGTATTAATTAAAACATGTGATGCGTTGCTAAATCCAACATATCCGACAATTCCACACATAGAGAAAATCCCCCAAAAAAATGAATAATAGATTATATAATAGAAACAACTGTAAATTCAATCGTTACAAATAATTAGCATATACTAACTTCTTGACTATAAATAAAGAATTCTGTAATATCTTTAAAAATTAGCAAAAGCTAACTAATTCAATTATATTGGAGTTTTTTATGGCAACTAGAAGAGGTCCCAGATTTAAGGAATGCAGAAGACTTGGCGTAAATGTTTGTGGTCATCCAAAAGCAATGAACCGCGCTAAAGATCCTGCTTTTAACAAAAAACATAAAATATCAGAATATGGTTTACAATTAATCGAAAAACAAAAAGTAAAGGCCTACTATAATATTCTGGAAAAACAACTTGTCAGATATTATCAAAATGCGGTTAAAGCAGATGGTAACACTGGAGAACAGCTTTTAATTTCTCTTGAATGTCGTCTTGATAATCTTGTTTATAGAATTGGTTTTGCAAATTCGATCAGAATGGCAAGACAGATGGTTAGTCACTGTCACATACTCGTTGACGGAAAATGTGTAAATATTCCATCGGCAAAAGTAAAAGTTGGTTCAACAATTCAGCTTTGCGAAAAAGCAAGAAAAAGTGATCAGTTTAAGAAATGTTTCTTAAATGATAACAAAGCTCCGATTCCTTATTTGTCACGTGATGAAGAAAATTTTTCAGGAACTTTGACAGCACTGCCTGTTCGTTCAGAAATTCCTGTGCAGATAAAAGAACAGCTGGTAGTTGAATTCTATTCAAAATAAAAACGGTATAACAAATGACTGCAGATGAAAAATATTTAATAGAAATGATTGAACAGGAAACTGGTGAGAAATACATTTATGAAAATCAAATTTTCTCTTTTTCGTATGTTCAAAAACTTTTTGCCCTGGATAAACGTGATAAGGATTTTGCAGTCAGAATGCTCAATTCTGCACAAAAGGATATTGAACTTTTTCTGGGTTATGAATTAGAAGATAAAGAAATTTCTGATGATATAAGAGAAGCAATTATTGCAATGTTTATGCAAAAATTTTCTTTATGTAAATCTGTTTCTGATTACGCCTATGGCGATGAAATTGATAACATTATGGAACGGAAATTTATTGACGGTAAAATTAATGAAGTGGAATTTGAACAAAAGTTTACTTCAATTCCGGCAGGAATTTTTTCTAAGTTATATCCTTACACTATGACATTTAAATCAATTATTGCGTAACAAAAAACGGGAGAGTTTTTATGACCGGAAGTAAATCATCGTATGATTTATCTCCGGTCATTTTTTATTAACGGCCCCAGGTAAGAATGAGATCGTAGTTATCTTCGCGAACTTCAAAATACTGATTATATTCACCGCAAGTCGGACAGTATTCTGGTGCTGAAGGTCCTACAACGATATGTCCACATTTAAGACATTCCCAGACTTTAACTGTGCTCTGCTTTAACTGAGCAGATGAATCTTCGTCTTTTAAAAGTGAACGATAGCGTTCTTCGTGACGTTTTTCAATTTCGGCAACTGCACGGAATTTTTTTGCAAGCTCCGGAAAACCTTCTTCTTCGGCTGTCTTTGCAAAACCGACATACATGTCAGTCCATTCAAAGTTTTCACCTTCTGCAGCGGCAGTAAGATTTGCCTTTGTATCGTTCAAACCGCCAAGTTCAGCAAACCACATCTTTGCATGGTTCTCTTCGTTATTTGCAGTCTTTTCAAAAATCTGCGAAATCTTGTCCAATCCTTCTTTCTTTGCAATGGCAGAAAAATAGACATATTTATTACGCGCCTGTGATTCTCCTGCAAAAGCTGCCTGAAGATTTTTTTCTGTTTGTGTTCCCTGGTACTTACTCATATTTGTCTCCTCCTGTATGAATAAATTGAATACAATTTAATTATCTAAAATTATTTCTTGAATACGGTGACCCGATCCAAATCTGAAGCTCTTCGCTGCCCATGTACTCTTTGCGCTGACCTTCAATCAAAAACTGAACACTGTCAACTGTAGAAAACTCTGTCGCAGTATAAACAATCTGCATAAGCTGAGCACGATAGCTGTCCGCATTGATTCCACCAAATTCAAATTCCTGACTAAAGTTTAAAGTCGCAATTCCATTCTTTACCGAAGCGCCAAGCAGTCTTGTCCCCTCCGGAATAAGAGTCATACAATTTTTATCCTTTTGTGTCGGGCCGTCCAAAAGTGAACGAATTGTATTTGTAAGCGGAGCATTTGATTTTTCTATTTCACGTGGAGCAATTTTTCTGACAACCTTTCCATCAGAATCTACGTAAACAAAACAAAGATTTACCTTTGTTTTTTGAACTGGTTCAGAAGCCTGTTTTTTCTCTTCCTTTTCCGGCTTTTTTTCTTCTGCAGGAATTTGTTTTTCAATTTCAATTTCCTGAACGCCAGAATCCTGTTCAACGTTATTTACTTCGGTAAGTGATCCAATTTCTGCAGGACCGGGAGTAATTTCAATTTCAATTGCACCGTTAGAATCTTTTGGCTTTTCAGGTTCTTTATAATTTTCTATGAACTCAGGAGTTTTACTTCCAACGCGTTCAAAAAAATTTGTCTGTTTTAGATTTGAAAAAATCGCATCTTTTTTTACAAAGAAAAATATTACAAGCAAAAGTGCAAGCAATATCCAGCAAGATAAAAGTAAACCTGTTTTTTGATTATTATTTTTTCCACCCATAATCTAATTATAAGACATTCAATTTTTATTATCAAGGAATAAAAACTATGCCTTTACCTCCATCATAAGTTCTGTTGATTCTTCTCCCGTATGAGGATATTTTCTATATCCATGTTCCCAGACTAAAGTCATTCCAAGCTTTTCCATAACATGACGCGATGCAAGATTTCTCTCATCACATCTGGCCACAAGTTTTTTTAAGTGAAGAGTTTCAAAAGCAAAAGTCTTTAGAAAAAGAGCTGCTTCTGTCGCATATCCTTTTTTATGAAACTTTCTATTTAACATCCAGCCAAATTCGCCTTCACTCTTCTGGTAATCTACAAAAAGACAGATGTTGCCGATGACTTTTATTTTTCTGGAATTTTTCTCAATTTCAGATTCATCAGATAATTGTAAGTCCTTAATGTTTTCTAATTCTTTTACTTCCCTAAAATTCTTCGGAATCTGATTAAGTTCAATTGCAAATTCATAAAAAGCCGGAGTTTCTTTTTTCCACTCATTTTCTACCAGAGAAAGATAATCTTCTGTTTTTTTATATTGAATTTTTTCTTCTGGTTTTACAGAAAGTTCATACATATATTTTATAACTTCGTAATCAGAATCATATTCCCAGACATCCTCGATATCTTTCAAAGAAAGCGGACGTACAATAAGTCTTTCGGTGTAAAAAATATAATTTTTCATAAAAGTATAAAATCCATTATTTGTTTCACGTAAAAACTTTTGAAAAGTTTTTAAAACTTTCCCTATCTTTATTTTCGTAAAAAAAAAGATAAAAGTTTACAGAAAAAGACAAAATGATTTTAATGAAAACTAAAAAGCCGCTTTAGCTCCTGAACAAGAATTATAAATATTGAATTGTGTCTTTAATATCTGATTTTAAATAAAAAAGCTGCAATATGGATAACTAACGTTAATAATTTATCTCACGACCGTTTGTTAGTTTAAAGATCCATTTTAATTTTTGAAAAAATTTTTTTCTTCTGATATTTTCCTAAAAAAAGCAAAATTGTGTTGCACGTGAAACAAAAAAAATAATTTTTCTATTTCTTAAAATAATGTTTCACATGAAACATCTTTATGACAAACTACGCGATTAGAAAAATAATCCATACATCTTTGTCCTTTCATTTTCCAAAGACATAAAAAACCCTCTCCTCTTTTTATAGTCTTCATAAAAGTCCACACCCTCCAATAATACAAACTCTCTATTGTTTCACGTGCAACATTTAACAAAGGCAAAAATGATTCTAAAACCCTGGATAAAAATGGTTGTATATTTTTCTAAAGACACGCCCGTTTTTTTTGAAACAATTTTTATCCAGGCATTTTTACGCGCACTTTTTTTTTAAAACTATTGCGCTGCAATTTTTCTCAATTCTTTCTGCACCTTTTTTTCTGTCGCGACTTTTAAGCTGTGTTTGAAAACTTATTTTCTCATGTTGCACGTGAAACAATAATCACAAAAATTTTCTGTCTATTCTTTCAGAGTAAGAACATAAATTTTCACTCCCCTATTCTGTCAAAAATTGCCGACCGAAAAAAGTTTTTTCGGTGTCTGATTTTAATCATTTCTGTTTCACGTGAAACGAGAGTGATTTATAAAATTGTATCAAGCAGAAATTTTTGCCGAGCCGGCAAGAGAAAGTCTCAAATAAAAATGACATGCTTTAAAAAATTGTTGAGCAGCAATTTTGTTCGAATTAGAAAAGTTCGTAAAAAATTCGCAGTTTACTTTTTTATCATATCTGAAAATTGACGAGTATTTTTTGATAAGAAAACTCAAAGAAAAAACGAGAAAATGTTTTACGTGAAACATTTTTTTATCTAAAAAGTTTTCCACAAAATCAACAAGTTATCCACAACTTAAAAATTCTGCCTGTGTATAATATGTGAATTCTGTGGATAAAAAAATAACCGGGGTAGATCCCCGGCGCCTGATGATTCGTTCTCTAATTAAAGAAAACGTTCCTCCCAACTAATGACTTTATTATACATTATCTTTATTTTTTTGTCATTAAAAATTTTTTGAATTTCTATATTTTTTTTCAAAATCTTCATTCTCTCTATAATTGACTAACAAACGGTAGTTAGCCCAAAATATATTCTCCCTCTACTTTTCCTCAGCCTTTTTCGCTGTCATTTATATCATCCTGTCTTTTATAATTTCACGTTTAACAAAAAAACCCCAGAAGCATTTGCCCCTGGGGTTTTATATTCAGATTTTGATTTTAGTAGTTCTAATTAAGACTACTCTTTTTTATCTTTTTCATCGTTGGCAATTTTATCAAGACCAACAAGATAATCTGGTTCATCAACTTTTACAACGCTGACTCCAGATGATGACGGTCCCTGAATATTAATTGCGCTTACCTTAAGTCTGAGAGTTTTTCCCTGACCGGTCATACATACAATTTCATCATTGTCAGAAACCGAAAGCGCTCCGATAATCTCGCCCTTATTGTCGACATTACCAAAGACTCGCTGGCCACCGGTTCCACGACCATGAACTTTATAATCTTCAAAGCGGGCACGTTTACCGTAACCTTTTTCTGTAAGAACAAGAATGCTTGAACTGTCTTCTACTCTGATTGCAGCAGAAAGTTCATCGCCTTCTCCAAGCTTAAGCCCCTTGTTACCGTGGCCAGCTCTTCCCATTGGACGAACATCTGTCTCTTTGATTCGGAGCGCTTTTCCACGACGAGAGATGAGAACAAGTTCATCGTTTCCGTTTGTAAGGATTGTGCTTACAAGCTTGTCGCCCGGATCAAGTTTTATAGCACCGATTCCACGGATCTTAGCATTTGCAAATTCTTTGATACAAGTCTTTTTGATTACACCGTTTGCAGTCGACATAAACAGGAACTGATCATCTGTAAATTCCTTAAAGTTTACGATTGTCGTAATTTCTTCATTGGCACTTACAGCAAGAAGACTCTTGATATGAGAACCGCGGCTAAGACGGCTTGCTTCTGGAATTTCGTGAACTTTAACCCAGTATGCTTTTCCTTCGCTTGTGATGAATAAAAGAATATCGTGGGTCGATGCAATAAAGAGCTGGCTTATGTAATCGTCTTCGACAAGGGTTGTACTGTTACTTCCCTTTCCACCGCGAGCCTGCTGTTTGTATTGGCTAAGAGAAATTCGCTTTACATAACCAAGCTTAGAAATAAGTATTACAACATCTTCTTCTTTAATCATGTCTTCTACATTTATTTCTTCTACTTCGTCTGCAACAATTTCTGTACGACGATCATCGCCATATTTTTGTGCAAGTTCATTTGTCTCGTCTTTAATCTTCTGCAAAATCTTTTCGTGATGATCTAGAAGATCCTGAAGATAATCAATCCATGCCTGAAGCTCTTTAATTTCTTTCTGAAGATCTTCAATCTGGAGATGTGTCAGGCGCTTAAGCTGCATGTCTACGATTGCCTGTGCCTGTTCATCATCAAATTCAAAACGTTTTTCCAAAGCAAGTTTTGCAGCTTCTGTATCACGGCTTTCTTTGATAATCTTGATTACTTCATCGATATTATTGATTGCTGTAATCAAAGCCGACAAAATGTGCATGCGGTGCTTTGCAACTTTTAAATCATAAATTGTACGACGTGTAATTACTTCGTCACGATGGCTTACAAAGTGCTGAATAAGCTGCTTTAATGTAAGAACTTCCGGCTTAAGATAATTTGGTTTTAATGTAAGATAATCCAGCTGATCATAACGAGGCTCGCCATCTTTTTCCTGTGGAACAAGCGCAAGATTTATTACGCCAAAGTTTGACTGCAAATCTGTCTTTGTAAAAAGCTGGTTCAAGACAAGCTTTGTAATTGCACCTTTTTTAAGATCTACAACAAGACGCATTCCCGAACGGTCAGATGATTCATCGTTGGCATTTACAACACCTTCGATTAATTTATCACGAACAAGTTCTTTAATACGCTTAATGATGTTTGTTGTATTTACTCCGTAAGGAACTTCTGTAAATACGATTGACTCTCGGCCATGTTTGTCTGTCTCGATTGTAAACTTAGAACGGATTACAATTTTACCACGACCTGTTGTATATGCCTTGCGGATTCCATCGCGGCCATAAATAATTCCACCTGTCGGAAAATCCGGGCCTTTGATGTGCTTCATCAATTCTTCTATAGAGATGTCGTTGTTGTCGATATAAGCGCTGATTGCAGAAGCAACCTCGCGGATATTATGTGTCGGCATGTTTGTTGCCATACCAACGGCAATACCAGTTGTTCCGTTACAAAGAAGGAATGGAAATTTTGCAGGAAGAACTGCAGGTTCATCAGTTGTATCATCAAAGTTACGAACCATATCAACAGTATCTTTGTTGATATCTTCTACCATCTCTTCTGTAACCTTTGACATCTTTGCTTCGGTATAACGGTAAGCAGCCGGAGGGTCACCCGCAATTGTACCAAAGTTTCCCTGTGGAGTTACTGTTGTATAACGCTGGGCAAAATCCTGACCCAAGCGAACCAATGCATCGTAAACAGAAGCGTCACCATGTGGATGGTAGTGTCCCAAAACTTCACCGACGATAGTAGCACATTTTTTTGTCTTTCCACCACTTGCAAGATGAAGTGTATCCATTGCGTACATAATTCGGCGGTGAACAGGTTTAAGACCGTCACGTACATCCGGCAAAGCACGCTGTACAATAACCGACATTGAATAGTCAATGTATGCCTGTTTTACTTCGTCTTCAATTGGAATTTTGATTACAGAGCCACCTTCCGGTGTTTTGATTTCTTCCATTATCTTCTCCACTTTTGATTACATGTATAACTATACTATTATATCACTTTTTTTTAGTTTAGTCTTTAGGTTTGAATACTAACGGAAGGTAGTTTTTCATTATTGACAACTTTTCTCTTTTGGACTTACAACGCACCAGCCAAAGTTGCACTGCTTGATTAGTGGAGATGATTCGCGCGACTTCGCAAAAAAAAAATCCCGGACTTTCAAAAGCCCGGGATTTGCATAAATTAGATATCAAGATTTGCGTAGCTTGAATTAGCTTCGATAAACTTTCGTCGTGGCTCTACTTCTTCACCCATACAAACACTGAAAATCTTATCAGCAGCAATTGCATCAGGTATTGTTACCACGCGCATCTTTCTGTGCTCAGGATCCATTGTTGTTTCCCAAAGCTGTTTTCCATCCATTTCACCAAGACCTTTGTAACGCTGAACATCAACTTTCTTTCTTGTTTCTTCATCAAAAGAATTAAGCGCTTCATCACGTTCTGCATCACTATAACAGTAAATCGGTTCTTTTTTTCCAAGCTGAACTTTGAACAACGGAGGCATTGCAAGATATACATAACCGTTTTCGATAAGCTGCGGCATATAACGGAAGAAGAATGTCAAAAGCAATGTACGGATATGCGAACCGTCGACATCGGCATCGGCCATGATGATGATTTTATGATAACGAAGTTTTTCGATATTAAAATCTTTTCCAAAGCCTGCACCAAGTGTTGCAATAACAGGTTCAAGCTTATCATTGTTCATTACTTTTTCTGGACGAACTTTTTCTACGTTGAGCATCTTTCCCCAGAGAGGAAGAATTGCCTGAGTTTTTGGATCACGACCTTTCTTTGCAGAACCGCCGGCAGAGTCTCCTTCGACAATGTATACTTCGCAGAACTCTGGATCTTTACCAGAACAGTCAGCAAGTTTTTCAGGAAGACCAAAGCCATCGCTCATTGTCTTTTTGCGCATATTGTCTTTTGCTTTACGTGCCGCAATACGAGCCTTTGCTTCGTCGATTGACTTTTTGAGAATTGCTTCAAGAGTCTGAGGATTCTGTTCAAAATATAAAGTAAGTTTTTCTTTTACAACCTGATCTACGATTGTACGAACTTCTGTATTACCAAGCTTTTCTTTTGTCTGTCCTTCAAATTCTGGTTCAGGAACCTTCATAGAAATTACTGCAGTAAGACCAGAACACAAATCTTCGTAAGTAAGTTTTTCTTCTTTGTCGAGCTGTTTCTTAAGCTTGTCATTTGCTTCTAAGAATTTATTCAATACAAAACGCAGAGCGCTCTTAAAACCTTCGTAGTGAGTACCACCATCGCGTGTATTAATGTCGTTTACAAAAGTATGAACGTTTTCTGAATAACCTGAATTGTAATGCAATGCAATTTCTGTAATTACATCGTCATGTTCATCGTTGATATAAATCGGTTCAGCTGGAACAACCTGTTTACCTTCATCAAGGTCCTGAACAAACTGACTGATACCACCTTCAAATTTTAAAATCTCTTCCTTTGGATTTTCAAGACGCTCATCTCTAAAATAAATTACAATTCCGCTGTTAAGGAATGCAAGCTCGCGAAGACGGTCTTTTAATGTATCAAAGTTGTATGTTGTTGTTTCTGTAAAAATTGTTTTGTCGGCTTTCCAGCGGATTGTTGTTCCGTGTTCTTCTGTATCGCCAATCTGCTCTACTTTTGTTTTTGGAACTCCGCGCTCATACTTTTGTCTGTAGATATGACCATCACGTTTAATAGTTGCTTCCATCCAGTCAGACAAAGCATTTACACACGACACACCTACACCATGCAAACCACCAGAAACTTTATAAGAACCCTTATCAAATTTACCGCCGGCATGGAGGCGCGTTAAAACCAATTCAAGTGCACTGATTTTTTCTGTTGGATGAATATCAACTGGAATACCACGACCATTATCTTCAACTCTGACAATATCATCTTTTTCAAGAGCAACAACAATCTTATCACAAAAGCCAGCCATTGCTTCGTCAATTGAGTTATCAACTGTTTCATAAACAAGATGATGAAGTCCTCTTGGTCCTGTTGAACCAATGTACATACCAGGTCTTTTTCGTACAGCTTCCAAGCCTTTTAAAACCTGAATATTGCCTGCTGAATAATTATCTGCCATGATTTTCCCTTTTTTTTGAATTTTCCAACACAAATTTTTTGCAATAAATAGAAAAAATATGCTCTAAAATTATACTTATATTGAAAAAAAAAGTAAAGGTGAATTATAATTGAAGAATGAGTAATCAAAATTATCAAATTTTCTGGACTCAGGCATTAAATTTGCTTAGAGAAGAATATATAAAAGAAAATAAAGAAGACGAATTTAAAATCTGGTTTAAAATGGAATATGTAGAAGATGAAAACAATGTCATCAGAGTAAATGTTCCATCTGCTTTTATGAAAGAGCAGATTATTTCACGCGGTTATATTGAACAGATAAAGGACAAACTTTCTTTTCTTACCGGTCAGGCAGATTTTTCTATCGAAATGAATATAAGTGGTTTGAAAATTTCAAATCAAACAGAAACATCAGAAGAAAAAAATTCTTCAGAAACAAAACATCAAAAACAAACTGTTCAACCAGCTCAGAAAAATTCTGAAAAAACAGAAAGCACTAAACCAAAGCATCCACAGCTTTTGGAAAAATATACTTTTGAAAATTTTGTCTGCGGAGAAAATAATAACTTTGCATATAGTGCAGCCCTTGCTGCTGCTAAAAATCCAGGTAAAGCTTACAACCCTATCCTTTTATATGGAGGCGTAGGACTTGGAAAAACTCACCTTATGCAGTCAGTCGGAAATTACATTTACGAACACTCAGAAAATAAAGTAAAAATCTGTTGTGTTCCTGCAGAAACATTCTTTAATGAATTTACAGATTCACTAAAAAACAACACACCAAATAAATTTAAAAACAAATATCGTAATCTTGATGTACTTCTTCTTGATGATATCCACTTTTTGCAGAATAAAAAATCTTTGCAGGAAGAAACTTTTCATACATTCAATGCATTAAATGAACGTGGTGCACAAATGGTATTTACCTGTGACCGTCCTATTAATGAAATTGATGGAATTGAAGAACGTCTTGCAACACGATTCTCTTCTGGTGTTTGTATTGATATGCAGCCGCCAAGTTATGAAGTTCGCTGCGCAATTATTAAAAAGAAACTCGAGCTTCTTGAAAAAAATATCGAAGAAGACGTAATTGATTTTATTGCAAAAAACATACACATGAATGTACGCGATCTTGAAGCCGCTATTAAAACAATTGTCGGTTATCAGGATCTTATAAATCGAAAAGTTACTGTTGATATTGCAAAGGATATTCTTAAAGATACAATTTCAAATGCAACAGGAAATTTTGTTGCATCAGTTTCTATGGAAACAATTTTAAAAGTAATTGCTGATACAGAGAATACTTCAATTGCAGATATCAAAGGAAAAAAGAGAAACAAAAAAATCGCAGAAACAAGACATATTGCAATCTATGTTGCACGCGAACTTTTGGAGTATTCTTATCCAGAACTTGGAAACGAATTTGGCGGAAGAGATCACTCTACAATTTTAAATGCCTATAACAATATTGCAGACAGAATCAAAACTGATCCAAGTTTTAGTGCCAAAATTAACTCAATTATTAAGTCCATAAAGGAGTACAAGAAAGCGTAATTTTTATTGAATTATTTTATAAAATAGTTGATAATAAGAGTATAAATTGTGAACAATTTGTTGATAACTTAATGTTCTGTTGATAAGTTGAAAATATGTGAATAAGAATTAAGAATTTATACACATCCTAATTCTTTATAACATAATAAAATAAATGACTTTTCCACATATCAACA
>JAILNY010000180.1 GCA_024691105.1 Treponema sp.
AGCCTGAATTAAATCAACGCCCGTAACCTCAAGTCCGCGAAGCGCAAACTCAACTGCAACGCGTCCAGGTCCGCAGCCTGCATCTAAAAGTGTGCTGCCTTTAGAAAGACCTGCAATTTTGCAGATAGCTTCTGCAATTCCGGGAGCCTCGGCCCAGTGACTTCCGTCAAACATAATCGGACCGTAGTTTTTCCAGAATTCTTCGCTTTCAAACCATTCCTGTTTTTTGAGCATATTCCCCTCCCAAGGATTGAATGTATATAAGAACGCGCAGTCAGTTGCCTGTCCGCGCGTTTTTAGCAAAATGTTGTTTTAGCAGAACGCGGTTTTAATAAAGGGCGTCCGCGCTAAAGACTGCGGCTTTTAGAATTCTTCAAACTCGCTGTCAGATGCAATCTCTGCGGCTGTTGGTGCAGAAGGTGCACTTGCAACCGGAGCGCTCTGTGCTGAATTATCTGTCGGTCTAAAGAATTCGTCTTCGTTTTCAGGATTTGATGAAGCAGGAGAAGGAACTGAAACGCTTTCTTTTCTTACTTCTGATTCTGAAACCTTAAATATGTCTACTACAGAAACAAGCTGTCTTGCAGTTGCAGAAAGTTCTTCTGACATTGCAGCAAGCTCTTCTGAAGCAGAGGCGTTCTGCTGAACAACAGTATCAAGCTGCTGAATCGCAGTACTGATCTGAGATGCTCCCATGTTCTGCTCGCGGCAGGCAACAGAGATTTCTTCGATAAGCTCTGTTGTTTTTTCTACATCAGGAATTACTGTCTGGATTTTTTCTCCTGCGCTGTCTGCGGCAATGAGTGTCTGGCCAGAAAGATCAATGATGTCTGTTGCAGCAATCTTTGTGCGTTCTGCAAGTTTACGAACTTCGTTTGCAACAACGGCAAAGCCTTTTCCTGCTTCGCCTGCACGGGCAGCTTCGATTGCGGCGTTAAGTGCAAGAAGGTTTGTCTGATTTGCAATGTCCTGAATAACTTCAATCTTAGAAGAAATTTCTTTAACTGCATCAACGGCAGAAGTAACTGCTTCGCCACCGGCACGGCTTTCGGTACAGGTTGTAACAGCAATCGAACGGGTCTTTTCTGCGTTATCGGCAGTCTGACTGATGTTAGATGCAATTTCTTCCATTGTGGCAGACATTTCTTCTGTAGAAGCTGCCTGTTCAGATGCACCAGAAGAAATTGCCTGACTTGAATCGCTTATCTGAGAACTTCCTTTAAGAACCTGTTCTGCAATTTCTTTTACTTTGATAATTGTTTCCTGTAAAAGTTCAATAAATTTATTTACGCCGTGTGTAAGTTTTGAAAACTCGTCGTTGCTTTCTTCCGGTAATCTGTAAGTAAGATCTGCTTCTCCAGAAGAAAGATTGTCTACGGCTTTGTTTATAAGAGTAAGTGGTTTTGAAATCTTGCGTGAAATTGTTATTACAAAGAAGATTCCGATAAGCACTGTACAGAGGAGTGAAATTCCGATTAATGGAACAAAGATATTTTTAGAGACAAGTTCTGCAACTGTAAGGGGTTTCCCTAAGAACAGGGTTGCAACAACTTGCCCGTTTTTATTTAAGAGAGGAAAGTATGCTGAAATTGACTGCTTGTCACCAATTTTGTTGATTACAGAAACCAGCTGTTTTTCTTTTGCAATGCGGTCGATGATTTCTGGATTAGCAAGTTTTGTTCCCTGCATGCCGGCAATTGTTGTAACGTGGCGTACGTCTTTGTCAAAGATTGTTGCTTCTGAACCAGTTGCGGCTTTCATGCGGTCAACGATTGCCTGTGAAGTGATGTCAGTTTTTGCAATGACTGCTCCAACGATGCGGTTTCCGTCTTTAAGCGGATATGCAACGACGGCAAAAACTGAAGAGCCTTCTTTTACGAGGTCTTCAAAGTGACTTCCATTAAGGACAACGTTGATAATATCGTGTTCATCAAATGTACCGTATGCGGAAGAAGAAAAAGGTTCACCACGACTGTTGAAAATTGCGATTGAATCAACGCTTTCGTTCTGGCGCAGTGACTGACAGATGTTGTTTACGACATCTTTTGTTACTTCGGAATTTTCGTAGGTGAACTCGTAAAGTGACTTTGCACTGGCGGTGAGCGTTTTAAGTTCGTCCAGATCTCTGTAAATTTCCTGTGTAAAAGAATCTGCCTGCTCTTTTACTTCACTTCCGATGTATGTTCTAAGACCGTCGTCCAAGCGGTTAGAAACAATTCCGTCGATAATTGCCGTATAACCCAAAAGTCCTACGACAATAATAACTTCAATGAATCTTGCAACTGACTGATTCTTTTTCATATTTCCTCTTTCCTTAATATAAATTGAAGACTTTATACTATTATATAGTATCGGCCAGAATTTGTTAAATTTCCACTAAAAAATTCAAAATTTTGCAAAATTGTGGATAGGTTGCAAACTCGAAGCATTCAGCACAAGCGATAAAAGTATTTGAATGGAAGATACTGAATGCTTGTTGACCATTCATCATAAATTCTATATACTTTTGTTTCACACTGTATTGTGTAGAATTGTACATATTAGGACTTAGCCCAGTTCGGTTTGAGTTCTAACGGAGGTAAAACAAGTGGTCAAAATCAGACTTAAGAGATTTGGTGCCGCAAAACGTCCTTGCTATCGTGTAGTTGTAATGGACTCTCGTGAACCACGTGACGGTCGCTGTATCGAAGAAATCGGAATTTACCAGCCTATCGAAAAAGAAGGTAATCAGATTTCACTTAAAGAAGATCGCATCAAGTATTGGATCGGTGTAGGCGCTCAGCCAACAGACATCGTTGCAAAATTGATGAACAAAAAAGGCATGACTAAAAACGGTCAGTCAAAGTAATTTATAGGAGCTTGTAAATGGAAAAAGACCTGATTGAATACATTGCAAAATCTTTGGTCGATGATCCTGATGCAGTTTCTGTAAATGAAACCGAAGGTGAAAGAGGGCCTGTTCTGGAACTCAAAGTAGCTGAAGGTGATATTGGAAAGGTTATAGGCAAGTACGGACGTATTGCAAAGGCTTTGCGCACTGTTTTGAGCGCTTCAAGCAGTAAAGACGGAAAACGTTACAGCCTGGAAATTCTGGACTAATCGTACTGATGGCAGTTAATGTTAATTTTGACGATCAACTGACAGTTGGATTTGTTCGTGGGACGCATGGCCTTACGGGTGAATTTAAAGTAGAGAGCGCTTCCGGTGAATACGAGCATATTGCAGCATTAAAAGAAGTGACTTTAAGGAAGGACGAACAGCAGAAGGTTTTTCTTGTAGAAAAGGCAGAAGCAGCTGGTTCAACCTTGTACATGAAATTAAAGGGTGTTGATACCCCGGAAGAAGCTAAAAAGCTTAACGGATGGGACATCAGAGTTGCCCGACAGTTTGCAGCCCCGTTGCAAAAAGACGAGTGGTATATTGCAGACCTTGTAAAATGTACTCTCGTTTATGAGGGTAAAGACGGATTGGCCGGTAAAGAAACCGGGCCTATAGAGATAGGTAAGATTACAGACGTATTGGAAGGCGGAGCAGGTGATCTCTTAGAGGTTTCCCTTTCCGAGAGTTGCAATATTCTGGCAGATGATATCAAAAAGACTTCTTCGGGAAAACCGCGGAAGGTATTAGTTCCACTTAACAAGGAACACATAGGGAAAGTTGATATGAAAACCGGAACAATACAGCTGATGCACCTCTGGATTCTGGAGTAATTCCATGAAATTTACTGTGCTGACCTTATTTCCTCAGATACCACAGGCTTATTTTGAAAACTCAATCATGGCCAAGGCGGTAGAAAAGGGAATTATTGCCTACGATCTGGTGAATATCAGGGATTTTGCTACTGATAAGCACCACACATGTGATGACAGTCCGTATGGAGGAGGCGCTGGTCAATTAATGATGACTGAGCCTCTGGGACGCGCGCTTGACAGCGTAAAGGCTTCTAAAAAGCACGTTATATATGTAACGCCTGGCGGAAAGCAGTTTACGCAAGCTAAAGCGCTGGAACTTAGTCGCAAAGACGAGCTTGTAATAATCTGCGGAAGGTACGAAGGTATTGACCAGAGGATTATTGATTACTACGTTGACGATGAGATTTCTATCGGAGACTATGTAATGTCGAGTGGAGAAGTTAGTGCGACGGTTATCGTTGATACAGTGTATCGGCTGATAGACGGCGTAATAAGTTCGGAATCGCTCGAAGAAGAAAGTTATAGCGACGGACTTTTGGAGTATCCGCAGTACACACGTCCACCAGTGTACAAGGACATGGAAGTTCCGGATGTTTTGTTATCCGGCAACCACGAAAATATCCGAAAGTGGCGGCTGAAAAAGCGCCTTGAAAAAACGCTTGCTAACAGGCCAGACCTTATTATGCAGGCGCGGATCAAAGGACAGCTCACTTCAGAAGCCGAAAAAATGATTGAGGAAATAACAAATCAGGTTAGCCTAAAAGCCAGCCTTAAAAAGAGAAAGCGAAAAAAATAGCTTCTCTTGTTACTGGAGACTATAATGGATCTTATTAAGACAATTGAAGAACAGCAGAAACGTGCTGGAGCACAGCCATTCAATGTTGGAGATACTGTTTGTGTTAACTTCAAAATTATCGAAGGTAAAACAGAACGTATCCAGAAATTTGAAGGCCTCGTTATTGCAATGAAGAACGAAGGTGCAAGAAGAACATTTACAGTTCGCAAGAACTCTTTCGGTGTTGGTGTAGAACGTGTATTCCCATACAACTCACCAAGAATCGTAAAAGTAGATGTTGTACGTCCTGGTAAAGTACGCCGTGCTAAGCTTTATTACATCCGTGACAAAGTTGGTAAGGGTGCAAAAGTTAAGGAACTTCTTGGTGCTGCTGCTGAAGCTGCTATGCAGGCTCGTAACGCTGCCGCTGAAGCAGCTGCTGCTTCAAAAGAAGCTGAAATCAAAGCAGAAGTTAAAGCTGAACACGCAGCACAGGCAAAAGCAGAAAAATAATTTGTTTTTCTGTGTAAAAACAGCGTAAAACTGTTTATAATTTATAGAATGAACAATACTTCTGGTATTTATGTACATTCTCAAACTGCCCTCCCTAAAGAGTATGCAAATCTCTTAAAGGAGGGCAGTTCTGTTTTTGTCCGGATCTTAAAAGAGTCCGCACCGGGGCGTTATCTTGCATCCTTTGCAGGACAGCGGTTTGAAGTCCGTTCAAAGCAGGCACTTGTTCCGGGTTCTACTTTTATGGCAAAAATTGCAATAAAAAACGGCCGGGTAAATATTGTCAGAAGCGGAGAAATTCACGCTCCGGATACAATTCAGAAAACATCCGCTCAAAATACAAAAAATATAATCCAGAATATAAATACTATGTCAGGTCAGATGGCAGAGCTTTTTTTAAGTCTTGGGCTTCCGGCTGACAGCGTCTCTAAAATTCTTTTGCAGACCTTTGTAGCCTCTGGGACAAAGATAGATTTTGATAAGGTAAAAAAAGCCAGAGCGGTTGCACTGGAGTTTTCGGGGAATGAAGATGAAGCGGCCGAAGCAGCGCTTATTCTGATGGAAAAAGGAATTGAGCCGACGGCGGATAATATCCGCGATCTGATGATGGCGCTGGTTGATGGGGCTGGGGAATCACTGAGCGGGGATGGGGCCGGAGAGTCGCAGAGTGCGGAAGAGCAGTCTGCGACAGAAGAGCTGTTCGGGGCGGAAGAAAGTTATGCAGAGCATGTGCGCGTGGACGATAAAGCCGGCGGCGAGATAGCCGGGCTTATAGCTGAGGTTAAAGAATATTTTGGGGCGCTGCTGGAGGGGAAGGCGGAAGGCGATATGCCGGGCGGATTTTTGACGGTATTTAATCATATGGCGTCGGGCGGCGCGGGAGTTGGAAAGGGCGGCGCGGAAGTGGCCGATGACGCCGATTTTGGAAAAGATGGCGCTGCAAGGCCGCGTTTTGACGGCACTCATTGGGTTGTGCTTCCCTTTGAATTTGGCTTTAAAAGGCACGAAAAAGTGCACGAAGGCGTTGGAGTATTTAGAGTTTTTTTGGACTTTTTAAAAAAAAGTGCCCGAAAATTCGTTGTAAATTTCAATATTGATGGCAAACTATGGACTTTTGTTGTATCCTACAAGGGTGAATGCATAAAGGACGTTAAGTTCAACTGTCTGCCGCAGCAGGATCAAAAGACGATCGAAGGATACAAAGAAAAGCTTAGTTCATTGCTGGGCGGCGTTTCGATTCACTCCGAATCTTTTGAAAATATGGCAGGCTTTGCTAATGGTGTAGAACCGCTTTTACAGGTAAAGGGGTTTGCTTGATGCATAAGATTAAAAAAGTTGTTGCATTAAAATACCCCAAAGGGGCTCCCGCACCATTTATCACGGCAACTGCAAAAGGTGAACTTGCCAGGAAGGTTCTTGAAATAGCAGAGCAGAATAAAGTTCCTGTTGTAGAGAATGATGAACTTACGGATTTTTTAAGTGTTCAGGAGATTGGAACATGTGTTCCAGAAAACGTCTGGCCTGTGCTTGCTAAGATTTTTGCGTTTGTTATGCAGGAGACGTAGATCGGAGAAATCGGAGAACTGGGGGTTTATAAAATGCCAAATATGCAAAAAGTTGCCTGTTCGGACATTAAGCTTGGAATGTGCTTTACTATGCCTGTCTTTTTTGATGACGGTAAGAACATGTTCCTTGCAAAAAGGCGTCCTGTAAAAAATTATCATCTTAAAGCTTTAAGTCAGTGGAATATTCCTTTTCTTTTGACAGCGGGTTCTGTTGTTACGGATTCTACTGCGGCTATGGAAAAAAGTTTTGTCGGCTTTGCAAAGGCCGGAACAATTGCGGATGACGATATTGCAGAGCTTGAAGAAGTAGACGACGTCGAAGAACTTGAAGAGCTTGAAGAAATCTAAGGCGCAAAAAACTATTCTGCCAGAGAAATCTGACTTGCGAAAAAAAGTCGGAAACTCTGGCGAGTCCCGTGCAAAAGAATATCTTATTAAAAACGGCTACGAGATTGTTGCGACAAATTATCGCGTGCGTGGCGGCGAAATAGATATTGTCGCGCATAAAGCGGACGCGGGGTGCAGCGAAGGCATTCTTGTCTTTGTAGAAGTAAAAACCCTTCCTTCCGGCAATATGGAATTGCTGTCTAAAGAATTAAATTTACAAAAACAGAAAAGAATTGTAGAAACTGCTAAATATTTCATCTTAAATAATCGAAAATATAGTAACTGCTACATCAGATTTGATGTAGTCGTAGTTGATATGCCTGCTCTTCCTGAGGTGTATCATATAGAAAATGCGTTTTCGGAGTTTTCGTGATGGTTGCTATAGAAACGGTTAGCCAATACATTGATGTAGCATTAGAAGAAGAACCAGTAGAAATTTTGTCCCCAAAAGTGATAGAATTGAGAAGCAAGATTCATGATGAAGATTACATGAATAATGCCATTCAGCGTATTGCCCAGGTAATAAGTAAAAAACTTGTGGAAAACCCTGAAGAACTCAAGCTGTCAAGCTAGACTTTTGGAGTAGCATTTTAATGGGAAGAAACGATCGTCGCAACAGACATAATCATAAAAACTGGAATAACAAGAATAATTCAAATCAGAATAACCAGAATTCTCAAAAGCAGGATTCGCAAAAACAAAATCAAAATAGACCTAAGTTTCAGGTAGAATCAAGTCAGGACATTCAGGAAAAAGAGGCTGCAATCCGCGAGCTTAAGGCGCGCAATATTCTCTGCGCAAAGTGCGGTCAGCCGATTGCTGATATGACCAGCGCAATTAATGATGCAGAGGGCCGTCCAATGCATTTTGACTGTGTTCTTGATTCGCTTAAGCAGAAAGAGAACATGCTTCCCGGGCAGCAGATGACTTATATTGGAAACGGCCGCTTTGCGGTTGTTTCGTTTGAAAATCCTCGTGATTTACGTAAATTTAAGATTGAAAAGATTATTGAATACGAGGATAAGTCTAAGCCATCGGAATGGCGCAACGAGATGGCAGAGCTTTATAGTCAAATTAAGTAGGAATTTTGGCGGTGGTTGAATTTTTTTTCAATATAATGTAATATGGACACATTCCGCCGGGATGGTGGAATTGGTAGACACAAGGGACTTAAAATCCCTCGGCAATTCAAACGGCCGTGCCGGTTCGATTCCGGTTCCCGGCAAAGACTTTCGCAAGACGCGAAGGTCTTTTTTTTTGCCCGCGCGGATTTTCGCGGGTCGCGACGCGTGGTTTGTGCGGGGTGCGCGGTTTGGAAATGGCGTGGTTTTGACTGTACATTCTGGAGATTTTGGGAGGTTTCGGAAGATTTTTCTTTGGTTGAGTCGTTATTTTTTTTGCTAATTGGTCGAAGATAGAATATAATGAAATATTATAGAAATTCTTAAAAATTATTTTAAAAATTACATTGGAGACTGAATTTATGGCAAAAAAAGAACGGCGCGAGACACTTTTATCAAAATATGGAATTGTTGCCTTTCTGGCAATTATAGCGTGTGCTACACTTCTTTCACTTATAACAGCAAATATGACAAAAAGACCTGTAAATAAGGTTTTTGATGAATCAATAGAGACAATTCTTGTACAGTCGGTAGAAAATGTTGAAAACTGGTTTGCAAATCAGGTTGAGATTATGTCAGTTTTTCAGCGCGGAATTGTAGAGGGAACTGATTCTCACGACAATATTAAACGCAGAATAAAGACAACAGAAAAGCCTGACGGTTTTGATTATGTAATGGTCTTTTTTGATGACGAAACCGGTGCAAAGGACGGTGGTCCTTCAACTTACAATACAAAGGGTGGAATTTCAAACGCCGGAATTCTTGAAAAAGAATACTATAAACAGCATAAGGCTCAGGATGTTTCTGTATGGCTTGAGTCTCCCCGTAAGTTGAATACCGGAATTTATTCCATGCCTCTTTTTGTTCGTTCTGAGTTCAGGGATGAAGAAACTGGTAAAAAAATCAGTGGCGGTATGGTAGGATTCCTTGAGCTTGAAGCAATTAATAAACTTGGTCGAACATTCTTTAAGACCGGACGTGTTGCAATTTATGATGATGCAAATGGTTTAAGAGCCGGTGATGATATTTTAAATTCAGAAGGTAAAGAAAAGCTTCTTATTTACACAAGAGAGTGTAAGCTTGCAAATAAAACATGGACTGTAGTTGCCAGCGTAGAAAAAAGTGAAGTTGCCGAGATTACAACAAATCTAAGCCGTAATTCACTTGTCGGCGGATTTATTGAAGCCGTAATTCTTGTAATCTGTATTCTTATTATCATTAGAATTATTATTGGAAAGTTTGATTCGATTAAGAAAAGTATTGATGAACTTAACACAGGTGACAAAGACCTTTCAAAGCGTTTGACAATTTTCCATAACAATGAAATATCTATGGTAAAAAAAGCTGTAAATATTTTTATTGAAAAAATTCACGATACTGTAAAACAGATTGGTATTGCAAATACGGACTTAAAAGAAACATTCTATAATGTAAAGAACGGACTTGATGAAACAAAGATTCAGATTGATGCAATTTCTTCTGAAATGGAAGATGCAAAGAATACTCTTTTGAGTGAAGATCGTTGTGTAAATGATACAAGTACAGAAATTACTCAGATTACAGAAAATATTCATTCACTTAATGACATGATTAATTCGCAGGCAACTGCAATTACTCAGGCAAGCGCAAGTATTGAAGAGATGATTGGAAACATTAAATCTGTTTCTACTTCAATCGAAAAAATGTCAAACGAATTTGATGAACTTAATGCGGCTACTGTTGACGGAATTGAAAAGAACAGAATTGTAAACGAGCTTTTGGAAACAGTTCTTGCTCAGAGTAAGTCACTTCAGGAAACTAACCAGATTATTTCTTCGATTTCTTCTCAGACAAACCTGCTTTCTATGAACGCGATGATTGAGTCTGCTCATGCCGGTGAAGCCGGTAAGGGCTTTGCCGTTGTTGCAGAAGAAATCCGAAAACTTGCTGATACAAGTGCTTCGCAGTCAAAGAATATTGGTCAGAACTTAAAGAAGATTGCGGAGAATATTACAAAGGTTGTAGAAGGTGCAAATGCAAGTAAGGCTTCGTTTGAACATGTGATGGACAGAACTAATAATACTTCGGTTCTTGTCGGAACGATTCGTAGTGCAATGGAAGAACAGAATGAAGGTTCAAAACAGATTCTTGAAGTTTTGTCTGCTATGAATGCAACTTCAAATGATGTTCAGTCTTCAAGTAGAGAAATTGAAGCAGGTACTAATGAAGTGTTGAATTCTATCTCAAGCTTGAAGGCTTCTTCTCAGGATATGTCTGAAAGCTTTAGTAAGATTGTTCGTACTACAGAGAATACTAAAGAGACTACTGAGCATTTGCACGAGCTTGCAGGAAAGATGGCCGATGCGGTTAACAATATTTCTGACAAAATCGGCGAGTTTAAAGTATAGACTTGATTGATTAAATGAAGTGCGCGGAAGCCTTTGTGGCGACCGCGCATTTTTTTTCGTACCGGGTTCCGCCCGCGGCCCTTATTCGTAAATCGGTTCAAAATCGTCTGCGGGATGTCCACAGAGCGGGCAGGTAAAATCTGGCGGAAGTTCTGAGCCGTTATATACATAGCCGCAGATTTTGCATCTCCAGCCGACTATTTTTTTATCAGCATCTGTTTGTGTGCCATTTTCTGTGGACGCGCCGGACTTTGTTCCTGTCGCAGCGTCGTGTGTTGAGTTCGGGGCATTTTGCGCGGTTGCCGAATCTTGAGCGCGCGGTTTTATGTCGCGCTGATAATCGGCGTAAGTGAGAGGCTCTTTTGTGCTTAAGATTTTTGCGTCTGTTACTTCGGCAATAAAAAGCATGTGAGTTCCTAAGTCGGTTTTGTTTACAACCTTTGCTTCAATTAATGAGCAGGCCTGATCTTTTATATACGGACATCCGTTTGAAGCAAGTTCATATTTAAAGCCTTTGAATTTATCCTGAGTGCGGCCGCTTTGATAGCCGAATCTTTTTATTGTTTCAAAGGTGCAGGTTTTGTCCAGAACAGAAAGTGAAAATACGCCGCTTTGTTCTATCATCTGGCAGGTAAGGTTTTGCTTGATTACAGATATTGCGATTCTGACAGGTGAGTTTGCAGCCTGAAAGCATGTGTTTGTAATGCATGCGTTGATTTTTGAATCAGCGGTTGTTCCTAAAAGAAAAACTCCGTAAGAAAGATTGTAAAGTGCTTTGTTGTCCATTGTGGCCTCCAGAAAAATTATAGCATGAGAATAAGTTTTGATACTAGAATAAAAATTGGATTTCTGATATTAAATACGTGAAATTTAACATATAAAAAATTAATAAAGTATGAGTCGTCGTTTATTTTGCGAAATAAATCCGTTGTTTTATTTTCTGTCTCTTAAAAAGGAAATTTTTATCCGGCAAATTGAAAATTATCTTTTTGATAAAAAAATTGCAGTAGAACGAAATGAAAATGAAAAATTGCCGGAAATTGTTAAGTCTCATTTTTCTATTCTTCTTAGAAAACTTGAAGGTGTTGATATTCAACTTCAGATTAATAAAGTTCAAAATATAAAAATTGCAGCGTCAAAGCTAAATGGTCTTTTAATCAGGCCTGGAGAAACCTTTTCTTTTTGGAAGCTGGTAAAAGCACCGTCAAAAAGACGAGGGTATAAAAAGGGGCTTGTTATAAAGAAAAATGCATTTGGATCTGATTATGGCGGTGGCTTATGTCAGCTTGCTAATTTAATTCACTTTTTGGTTTTAAATAGCCCTCTTACAGTAACAGAACTTCATCATCACTCTGACGCACTTTTCCCGGATGATCGCAGAAGAGTTCCGTTTGGGACGGGAACTTCGATTTGTTATAACATGCTGGACTATCGGTTTAAGAATACGACCGATCAGACTGTACAGCTTTTTGTCTGGATTGAAAATGAAGACTTGTGCGGAGAACTTCGTTGTGAAAAACAGTTTCCATTCAGATATAAAATCGTTGAAGAAAATCATCATTTTGCAAAAGAAGAATCTGACTGGTTTAGAAATTCACAAATTTATAAAATAACAATCGATCGAAGTTCAAATAAAGAAATTCGTAAAGAACTGATTTTAAATAATCATTCCAAAGTTTTGTATAATTCACAATTGATTCCTAAAGACCAGATAAGACAGGGTTGAAGATAACAAAAATGAATTTTATAAACGAACTTCTTAAATTAAATTGTGAACGATTTCCCGAAAGAAAAGCTTATATTTATGATGAAGAATTTATTACATTTAAAGAGCTTTATGAAAAGTCTTTGCACTATGGAAAAATTTTACAGCAGCTTGGAAACTCGCCTGTTGTAATACGTTGTGATAAATCTCTTGAATCTTATCTTGAAATTTTTTCATGTATAGTTTCTGGTAGAGCGTATGTTCCTATAGATATTTCTGTGCCGGAAGAACGTGTAGAAAAAATAAAAGTTAAATGTGTTTCTGATCTTGTTTTAATTCCGGAGTCTTTGCGGGACTTGAGCGAAGATTTTTATGAAAACGCGGTTGAATTGGTAGTGGAGAATCAGGAGTTTGATGAAAATAAAATTGTCTATATAATCAGTACTTCGGGAAGTACTGGTGAACCAAAGGAAGTGCCTGTAAGCTATAAAAATTTATTTAACTTTTGTAACTGGATAAATTCAGTGCAATATCTGTCGGATTATAAGGACGAAACGGTCTTAAATAATTCGAGCTTTTCGTTTGATTTAACAGTTTTTTCTATTTATTATTCTCTGCTAAAAGGCCATACTTTGCGGTCGATTGATTTGCGCTTTGATACTCTGAACGAATTTAATGATTTAAAAATTTCTGATACATCAATAATCTGTGCAACGCCTTCGTTTATAAAATTCCTTCTTCTTTATCAATCGTTTGATTCAACTTTTTGCAAGAATCTGAAGTTTATATTTTTTTGCGGGGAGAATCTTGAACCTGCAGTCGTTAAAAAAATATTTAAAAGATTCCCTGATGTAAAAATCTATAATGCTTATGGTCCGAGTGAAGCAACGTGTGCTGTATGTGGTTCGTTTATAAATCAAGAGATGTGTGAGCAAAATCTTCTTCCTATGGGTGATGTTGATTCTGCGGCGGCTAAAATAGAAATAAGCGAAAAAGAAATTGTCCTTAAAGGGGATAGTGTTTTTAGGGGATATCTTGGAGAAAAAAGTCCAGATGTTTATTTTGAAGATGGCGTGAATTGTTTTAGAACAGGGGATTTTGCTTTTGTTAAACAGAATAAACTCTATTTTGAAGGCCGCTGTGATTTTATGGTTAAGTATTCAGGTTATAGAATAGATTTGTATGATATTGAATTTAATCTAAAAACGATTGAAGGAGTAAAGGATGCAGTTGTAACTGCAAAACATGATAAAAATGGAAATGTAATTTTCATTTCAGCGTTTTGTGTCTCTGATTTATCTGTTCAGAAAATCAAATCGGAATTAGCAAAAAAAATCCCGGATTATATGATTCCTAAAAAGATAAATTTACTGCAGACAATGCCGGTTAATAAAAATGGAAAAATAGACAGACAGTATCTGGAGACTTTATGATTGATGTTAAGAAAATCTTGTACGAACTTTCTCAAGATAAAAGAATTTTTGAATCGGATATTGATCTGATTAAAGAAGGTATAATGGATTCTTTTTTCTTAATTGAATTGATTAACCGCCTTGAAGATGAAGGAATTACGATCCATGTTACACAAATTGACCGTAATCTCTTACGTACTGTAGAGGGAATAGAAAAGATAGTTGCCGGACAGGGGAAGTGAGTTTAATTTGTATATCACTTTTTCGGTGTTATAAAAATTCCTGCGTTGCAGAAATTCCAGGAACGGATTTTCCCGTTGATGAAATTTTCGCGGAGCTCTTCTTTGCCCCGGCCGGGATCAAGTGTGTATAGTTCTCCGTTTTTCCAATAGGTTAAAACGTAGTGCAAAGGATTTTTCATCGGGTTGTTAAGATTTACGTTTGGACTTGGAACGACAATTTCGATGACGTATTCATTCTTTTTAAGTTCAGTTTCTATGCTTGTCATGTTTTCGAGTGACGATGTGTTAAATTTTTTTGTAAGAAGCATTGCAAGTTTTTCGCCTTTTGATGCAGGGGTTTGTAAATTCATTTTAAAAGAAATTGAAGATGCAAATGGTGCTGATTTTTTTGCAATTTTAAATGGGTCGCTGTAATCGCCAAAGCCCGCAGCAGAATCAAATTTAATTTTTTTATATATTTCTTTTGCAACAGGAATTACATCAGAGCTTTTGATTTGTCCATTTTCTGCCAGAAGATATGCCATTGAAAAAGCGCCGCATGCGTTCTTTGACCAGGCGTTGTCTTTTTGTGTTGCGTAGGGTTGTGAGTTTTTATAAGTTCCAGGTCTTGCGATGATAAAGGACGAAGGTGTTTCGCTGCATGAAAAAATTGTAATCAAAGTGGCAAGTATTAAAATTGATTTAGAGGCTTTCATAAAATTCACTCCTGTAATTTTGTTTCATTCAGTATAACATCGATAGTGTTTCTTGACAAACAGGGCGGTTTTGTTATAAAACAAGATTAACGACAAAGAGGTCGTAGATATTTTTCTAACGTTTTAACAGGCGCTGGGTATGTATCTACGGCCTCTTTTTTTTTGCGCGCAGATTTGAGAGATGGAATTTGAATTTGCGCGATGGTACTTGGAAAAGCGGAGGTTTTATGAAGTTTACAAAGATGCAGGGCTGCGGAAATGATTATATTTATTTTGACTGTACTAAAGAGGAGTTTCCGGGCGGCTCAGAAGGAGAAAGACAGGCTGCGATAAAACTTTCTGACAGACATTTTGGAATTGGCGGTGATGGAATTATCATAATTAAAAAAGGAACGAAAGCTGATTTTGAAATGGTAATGTACAATGCTGACGGCAGCCGGAGTCAGATGTGCGGTAACGGAATCCGCTGTGTTGGAAAATTT
>JAILNY010000184.1 GCA_024691105.1 Treponema sp.
TAATTCCTGTGCGCTTACCGTTTATTGTCATCTGGTGAGAGCTGGTCCAAAGTCCGTTTGGATTATAGGCAAAGCACACATCGTATGCAGGGGCTAATGACCATCGGCCGGCTTTATTCATTAAGAACGAAATATTTTTTACATGGTCATCACAGTTGCAGGCTGCAACATTAAATACCATTCGTTTAAACAAGTCAGTCCTATCCTGATGCCCGATACGCAGTGCATTTAAGACAGTAAATGCCTGCTCGTAGCTTGTCTGACCCGCCTGGTTAAAATCAAAGTGCCCGAGTGCTGCCAGTGACTGCATGTGGAGCTTTTTGCCGTCTTTGTCACGGTCAAAGCGTTTTGTCATAAAATGTCGGTTTTGTCCGTCATCTAAAAGACGGCAAGGCATCATAGTAATTCTGCATTCTGTTGCCATTTTGTAATAGGCATATTCAATTTTGCCAAAATCTGCAAGATCATCATCTTCTTTATCTTTGTTGCCATTAACGCCGCTAAACTTTATAAGCCAATACTCAAAGCCGCTGTCTGTTTGTATCTGACCAGAGCGTACTTCGTTTGTTTTAGGATTTAGTGCAATGACAGCTTTTGCACGCGCGCCTCCGGCAGAGGTTCCAAGACTGATTATTTTTTGCAGCGAAGAAGACAGATTTTTTTTATTACATTCATCAAAAACTGCTTTTAAGTTTTTACGGTTTGAAAGAACTATCGAAGCAAGTTCAACAAGTTTTGATACTTCAACCTGTTCTGATTTTTCTGCATTTTCAGAAAGGGCAGGAAAGTATTCCAACGCACCCATTCCTCGAGTTCCCGTATAGCATAATCGCTCGATTGCATTAAAAGAATCTATGAGTCGTCCTTGTTTTGAAAGCCATACGTTGAGAAGTTCATTTCCAAATTTATCCGGAAGTGAATCAGAAAGAAGTCCTGGAAGTCCATGAAAAGATTCGTATGACAATTCTGGAAACTTATAGATTCCACTTTTTAAAGGCATCATTATGGGAGAAGGTTCAATTCCGCTTGAGATAAAACTTTTTTCGTACTCAAAGACTGCGGTTTTTTGTGTATCATCAAGAGAAACGGCTCCTATAGTTGTTCCCCAGAGTTTTACTTCGGCAGAATAAATCATTTGTCATCTCCCCACGTAAATGCAGTGCTACGCGGAATGTTCTTTTGTTTTACGCGTTTTTTTAAATCAGTACGCTTTATAATTTCTAACGGACTTGCCTGAGTCTCTGGTAAAAGTGTTTCAAGAGAACCAATACTATTAAGAGAGCGAAGTATTTTTATAAGGCTTAAAAATTGAATGCTCTGGCCTTTTTCGGCGCGTTCAATCGTGCTTTTGGCAATACCAGAGTTTTTTGCAAGATCATCCTGAGTCATGTCTAACTTTAGCCTTGCGTGTTTAAGGCGGCTTCCAAGTTCGGTGAGAATCTGTGCATCATTTGAAAATAAATCAATCCGCATGCTTAAAGTATGCGCTAGAAATAACGCTTTGTCAAGATAATTCGTCAAATTTGACGAATTATAGCATAAAATTGCACATAACTCGTCAAAATTGACGAATTATCACTTTCTCGTATACGCTTGCTTTTGGCACTAATATGCATTAATCTATAATTATGTATATAAAAATCTACGCAGGACTTGGAAATCAGATATTTCAGTATTGTTATGGTCTTTTGCTCCAAAAACAGGGACATAATGTCAAATATATTCTTTCTAAAACATATGACAAAGATGGCAGGTGTTTTGACCTGCCGGAAGTCTTTGATTTATATAATCTTAAGGGTACTATAGCAAAAAATATCTTTGCTCCAGAAGGGGCTTTTAAGAACCTCCGGCTGACAGCAAAGAAAATTTGGGCAAAATATATTTTGCATTCTTATCAGACTGGGTTTTATCAAAAAGCAGAATACATAGAATCTCTTGTAAAAGATACAAACATTTATAGTTTTATAAAATTTAAAAATGCTCAAACTTATATGCAATCTCAAAATTATAAACAGATAAAGGCGTGTAAAAATTCTGTAAGCCTGCATATTCGCGGTGGTGACTATCTTGCAAAAGACAGTCCTTTTACAGGAATCTGCACGCCAGAATATTATACTAATGCTATTAACTACATAAGAAAAAATACCAAGACACATCATTTTTTTATTTTTACAAATGATGAGCAATATTGCAGTTCTATTTTAGAGCCGCTTAGATTAAAACAAAACTCATATACAATAGTACAGGATGAACCTGAGTTAAAAGACGACCCTGCTTATGACTTGTTTTTAATGTCAAATTGTACTAATAATATAATTGCAAATTCTACATACAGCTGGTGGGGCGCTTATTTTAATCAGAATAATTCCAAGATAGTAATTACTCCGAGTGATTGGATTAAAAATGGAGAGCCGACTCTCGAACAGATAAAGTGCAAAGAATGGATTAATTTGTAAGATGAATAAATTATCAAAAGATGACATTGTAGTTTTAGTTTTTACTTCCGCATTAAATCTTCATGAGCGTGCTTTAAGCTGTCAGAATACATGGCTTAGAGATTTTAAATATGGATATTTAATCGGTGGAAATGTTATTGATCCGGATTTAAAAATGATTTCTGCCGGTGATTTCGTCGGCGAAGATTACGCAAGTGCAAGTGATAAACAGTATTACGGGTTAAAAAAACTTTACGAAATGTTTCCTCAAAAAAAATGGTTTTTTATTACAGGTTGTGACGCTTATCTTTTTGCAGAAAATCTTACAGAAACTTTACAGGAATTTGATTCTGATAAAGATTACTTTGTTGGCGGAGATTTTTTTAAAGCATCTGTCTGCGGTACTGATTTTTTAATGCCTCGTGGTGGTCCTGGTTTTGCTTTGTCACGCAGTCTTGTAAAAAAAATAATCGATAACTTTGATACCATAATGGCAAAAATTAAAACTTTTGATCCATGGTTACAGTCTGCCTGCGACAGAACATTATGCTATTTTATTTTAACAATGTTCAATGTAAAAGCAACTTATGCAGATGGGTTTTA
>JAILNY010000190.1 GCA_024691105.1 Treponema sp.
GCCCCCATCTTTTCTGCTGCAAGTTTAGGTTCAACATTAAAATCTTTTACAAGCATAACTGCATCTTCAACAGCTTTCTGTTGTGCGCCTTCTTCGCGTCCTTTCCTTAATATGTCATAGTCATGCAGATTCATTAACATGTACTCCCGCTTAAAGTTTTCGCTTTCTTTCAACTTACTGACGAGCGCATCAAGGCGTCTTGAAAAATCATCTTCTCCAGATTCATCGGTCTGAATATAACGGAGAAGCGCCTTTATACGTTCATTCTTTTCTGATTCGTAAGCACTTGCATTATAGACCACTTTGTGGCTTTTGTCATTTAAATTGACAGAAGCATTTTCTTTACAGATATTTCTGAATGTGTAACACGGAAGTCCGAAGGGTTTTCCGTCTTTATCGACAAAAGGATCAAATTTACATATAAATAAAATGTAGCTTTCTTTTAATTTGTCGTATGTCTGACCCTTCATCAATGAGTCAATGTCGACCATCGCTTCATAGTAGCGCATTCGTTTTCCAAGCTCAGCCATTTTGTAACACTGAAGCTCCACATCGATAACTTTATTTTCGTCCTTCAGGTACACATCAAGGCGAACACCTTTGCTCGTGTAAAATGGTTCTATAACTTTTTCAAGTTCGGGGTACTCAACATGATCAACTTGCACTCCTAAAAGAAGTTCAACCAATTCTGCAGAAATTGCCGGGTCACGAAGCACCGCCTGAAACATTCCATCATCGGCGAAAGTCAAATCTTCAAATCGCTTTTCCATTTTTTACTCCATTCAAATGAGATAACCGGGATTTCAGAGAAAACTGGAAGACCGGAGAAAATGTCCACACAGGGGAAACTACCAGCTTTCCTTAGAATCCTATACATATATCATCTAAATAGTTATAAAAAAATATCACTAATAATGAAAAAAAGTGAAAAAAAATTGACTTTTTGTTTCGAAAGTGGGTCGATTAATTTGATTGCTTTGGTCCCATCAATTGTAATTGATGGGAAGAAGAATGCGCTAGAAAAGGACTATACAGGATGTGAAGGTGTATAGTGTTAACATATTATTCCAATACTAATCATAAATAATTGCTCCTGTATGGTGATAATACTTAAAGAAAAAGTACCCAAAACTGTAAAACAATATAATTAGAGTTATACTAATAAAAATTTTTTTTCTTGAAATTTTCCCATTAGTACGAATAACTTGTAATCCAATCCCAAGCAATATTGAAACCATTAATCCCAAAAAAAACATGGTTACTCCATCTCATCCAATTTTTTTGACAAACTTTTAGAATCGCATTTATATTCACATCAATTTAAAAACTCTATCTTAAAAAATTATGCGAATCATACATAAGATTTGCGGCATAAGAATCTCTCCAATCTTTATTGCTGTGATAATCGATAATTTTAAAAACATAAAGTTCGGGATTTTCCTTTTGGGATAAAATAGAAAAATAGTAAAAATAATTTTTGTTTTTATGATAATAATGTACTAAAGCTTCAGTTTTTCCCAAAGAAGTACTACATCCAAAATTAAATTCCTCATTTATGAATCTATCTAATTTATTCATTCCAAGATATTGAATGTATCTTGCAAAACTATCTTTCTGCATTTCAAAAATTTCTTCACCTGAAACTTGTCTGACATTTTTTTGAGTTAAAACACTTGCTATAGCTTCTTCTATGTCAGAACTATTTGAATCAGGTATCTTGTAGACACTAATTTTTTCAACATGGTCAGAACCTATTTTATTTATTATTTCAATTTGATGAGCATCCAAATGACCATTTTCATAATATTTTTGGATTCTTTTTTTATTAATTAACGTAAGAGGGAACAGAAAATAAACCACAACAGAAATAAAAAAAAGACAAAAAAGAAATATCCATTTATTTTCTATTCTATAATTCATCAGTTCATCCCCTTAGAATATGATTCCAATAACGATTTATTCCATCCAGATATTTAATAGACTCAGTGATTCCTATTCCAAAATCATCGTTCTTAAAATTTTCAGACATTAATTCAACTGCATTATCTAATTCATATTGCATAATCATTTTTTCAACAAAATTTGTTACCTGAATACTAATAACATGATTTTTCATCCCTATATAATAAAAAATCATATTAGATCGTTTTATATTATTTTTTTCACAATAATAATTTGACATAGTTGCATAATCATCCTGACTCGTAAAATCATCTGATACCACAACACAAAAATAATAATTTACTGTTTTCAATGATTCTATAACAAAAGTATCTTCCACCGATAAAAGTGAATTTGAATCCTCTAGAATTATTTTCTTTTCTGTGCATCCCAAAAACAAAAATGAAACAATGAATAAAACTACGATAATATTTCTTTTCATAATCAAAATACTTCACGCCTTGAACACTTTATAAATATGAACAATCGGATACAGATAAAGCTGCCAGGTGGTAAGGCCGCCAAACTGATTAATAAGGAATGGTTTTAAAATCCAATAGACGATAAGACAATAAACACCAATTGCAGCGCCAAAAATAATTACCTTCTTTCTAAAATGGCGTACATAGTGATCAAGTATTTCTGTCGTATCAGGAATTTCGTTGAATGCATCAAGAAACTTTGAACCGGTTTCCAGAAGTTTATCGTAAATTGCGACAGCCTTGTACTGATTTTTAACCTCGGCAATAATTCCTTTTTTTATTCCACGCTCTTTAAAAATACTTTTGATCCATGGCCACGCATTACGGACATTTCTTATAGTGCGATAAGTTCCCCAGAACATAAGCCCTATAAAAATTACTGAAGCAATATCAAATGCAATATCCTGCCCAAAAGGCTTTATAATTACAAACAAAAGTCCGACAGTCATTATAAAAAAAGTTATCATTGTAGAAATCAAACTGTTCTTAAAAGCTTCGTTCAGTTTAGAATCAATAATTGCCTTAATCTTCTGGTCGATAGGTTCTTTTACTTTTTGAATTATTTTCTGTGCGGTTATATCAAAGACCTGCTTAAAAGTAAATCCGATTACAAAAACATCATCAATTAATCCAAGCGCCGGAACAAAGTCAGAAATAATGTCTATAGGAAGAACAAGGTAAATCAAACTTCCGATGATTGCAGACTTTTTCCAGAGCGGAGTTTCAGGACTTTTAAACGCTTTCCAAAGCTTAAGAACAGAATCCCAGATTTTTGCAACAGGGCCGCGGTTCATCGAGTCAAGTTTTTTTTCTACTTCGTCAATCTGTTCCTGAGAGGCTTCTTTTCCAAGCTTTTCAGAAAAATCAACGGCCGATTTTTTATCGAACAAACTCATTAATTTTCAAGTCCTGCTTTTTTTCTTTCGATATAGCCGCTGTCTTCAAGATATTTTCGACGAGTGATGATAAGGTTAATTAATTCCTGATACATATTAAAGTCAACTTCAATTGCAAGAGGAAGAATAAAATATTCTGTTTCGTCGCAATAACGTTCAATAAACTTTGGATCTGTGACAAAACCGAGAGAAATCATGTTTGAGATTCTGTCAGCGCATTTTAAGACCTTTGCCTTTTGACTGCCCTGCTCTATTATACGGCGCAAAAACGCTTTTTTATCTTCACCCTGTCTTTTTGTAACTTCGAGAACAAGGCGGTAAACGTCTTCACCGTCTTCGTCAACATTAATAATGCGGTTATGATCAAAGCCTTCGATATCTTCTATTACATCGTGAACCGTTGCCGCTTTTAAAAGCACGCTGTCGATATAACCATAGTCAATCAAAATTCCCATAGTATCAATCTGATGACGGAACATATTACCGCCGGCATGACGCGCTTTACCGATAAGCTCGGTTGCCAGCTGCATATAAGGCGCAAGATAAATTCCATTCAACTGGAGCATTGATTTTTTGTCCATCTGATTAGGTTTATTAACCTGCATCTCATATTTACTCATGGCAACCTCACTTATAAAAACCGCAGCTTAAAAACTCGCGGTCCTTTGCCTTTCAGCATCAGATTAAAGGCTCTTTATGTAAGATTCAATCTTTTCAATCTTGCGCAAAGATTCTTCAAGCTTGTCCTTTTCTGCCTGAACAACATCTGCAGGAGCATGCTGTGCAAATGAACCAGAAAGTTTTGCCTGTGATTTTGCGGCATAACCTTTTTCTGTTTCCACAGCCTTGTTAAATCTTGCAAGAAGCTGTTCCTTATTTATATTTTCGTCAATAATGATGAATGACTCAAATCCTTTTCCTACAGTTCCGATTGAACTTGCAGGCTTTGACTCAACAAAGTCAATCTTAGAAACACCTGCCAAAAGCTGAATCATTTCTACTTTTTCGCGTGCAACTTCTGCAGAGCTACC
>JAILNY010000020.1 GCA_024691105.1 Treponema sp.
GGAGACCTAAGAATAATATTTGCAAAAATAAGTCTTGAAAAACTAGAACCAGATTTGGTTATTATGGATGAATTTCAAAGATTTAAATATCTTCTCAATTCAGATCCAGAATCTGATATTGGAATGCTGGCTAGTAAATTCTTTAATTCCGATTCAGTTAGAATGCTTTTGTTATCAGCAACACCATATAAAATGTATTCAACATTAGAGGAAATAGATGAAGAACAGATCGATGAACATTATTCGGAATTTTTAAATGTAATGAAATTCTTGAAACCGGCAGAAGAAGATAATCAGAAATTTAAGGAGATTTGGAATAATTATTCTGTAAAATTAAAAGAACTTGATTTTGGCTCTGATGTTCTATTATCAGCAAAAAAAGCAGCAGAAGATTCCATGTATGAAAATGTTTGTCGAACAGAAAGAATATCCTCAAAAGATAATGCAGACATAATTGATACAAAAGACATAGAAACTCCTATTGAAGTTTTAGAAAAAGATATAAAATCGTATGTACAAGCTCAAAGGTTATTAGATGAAATAGGTGCTTCTTATTCCATTCCAGTTGATTATATAAAATCTTGTCCATATCTATTGTCTTTTATGAGAGATTATCAATTAAAGAGAGATGTAGAAAGATATTTCAAAAAACATTCAGATTGTTTATCTATTGTAAATAAAGACACACTATGGTTAAAAAAATCCAGCATAGATAAATATGAAAAGGTGCCGTCTAATAATGCCAGATTAGAACATATAATGAATAAAGTTTTTAGTAAAAATGCAGAATTACTTTTATGGATACCTCCCTCAAAACCTTACTATGCACCACAAGGAAAATTTAAGGACATTAAAAATTTTTCAAAAACACTAATATTTTCTTCTTGGGAAATGGTTCCAAGAATGTTAGCAAGCTTAATTTCTTATGAAGCAGAAAGAAAAACAGTTGGAACTTTGGCCATGGAAAGAAAAGATGATGCCCATTATTTCTATAACGAAATGGCAGATGAGAACAGCAAAACATCAAAAAAACGATACCCATCATCAAGATTAAATTTCTCAGTAAAAGAAGGCAAGGCAAATTCAATGGCCCTTTTTACATTGATGTATCCTTCAAAGACACTGACGGAAGCATATAATCCTATTGATTGTCTAAACATGAACCTTTCATTACAAGATATTGAAAAAGAAATTAAAAGAAAAATAAAGGAAAAATTATCAAGATTACCAAATAAAGATTCAGGTAGAGTTGATAAAAGGTGGTATTTTTTTGCACCCTTATTAATGGATGATGCAGAATACGTTCAAGACTGGCTATTTAGTGATGAATACTTATCAGTGTATGATGATGATTCAAGATCAGCAAAAAAACAAAAAGGATTTCTAACCCATCTCTATGAGTTACAAGATTTATATGAATCCACAGAAGGAGGAACTTTATGTCCTCTAGGGAAAAGGCCTCCAGATCTAATAAATGTGCTAGTTGATATGGCTTTGGCTTCTCCTGCGGTATGTTTGAATCGAACATATTTGAAATATTCAAAGACTAGTACTTTTGAATCATATTTACCAAGTCAGGTTGCTAAACTGTTTATAAACAGAATGAATACAGCTGAGTCTACAGCAGCTGTAGAACTTGCTTGCGGAAGGAAAGCTGATGATGATGCTCATTGGATGAATGTCTTAACATATTCAAAGCATGGAAATATTCAGGCTATGTTCGATGAGTATGCACATGTTGTTGTAAATGGATTAGATAAAGATGAGCACCTGATTGAAAAATTACATAAAACAATAGCTGATTCGTTGAGTATTAAAACAACACCATATGCATTTGATACATCAGAAAGATTTAAGAAAAGAATTTTAGGTGATAAAGATAAAGCCGTAAACATTCGTACTCATTATGCGGTAGCATTTACAAAGGGCGACGGAAAAGATTCTGATACAGACCGAAAGAAAACAGTCCGAAATGCATTTAATTCTCCGTTCAGGCCTTTTGCTCTTGCTTCTACTTCAATTGGTCAGGAAGGCCTCGATTTTCATAATTACTGTAGACGAATTGTTCATTGGAATTTACCGAGCAATCCAATTGATTTGGAGCAAAGAGAAGGTAGAATTAATAGATTTGAATGTTTAGCAATCAGACAGAATGTAGCAGCACGCTATGGAAATATAAAATTTAAAAATGATGTTTGGACAGAAATGTTTGAACAAGCTAAAAAGATTGAAAAAACAGAAGGGTGCTCTGATATGATTCCTTTTTGGGGATTAAAAGAAAAGCCAGACATGATAAAAATAGAAAGAATTGTTCCAATGTATCCATACAGTAAAGATGGTGAAGCATATGCTCGATTGATAAAAATTTTGTCTTTGTATCGTCTTACTTTAGGACAGGCTAGGCAAGAAGAATTACTTGAATATATCTTCCAAAATAAACAAAATCTAAACGATATAGAAAAATATTTCATAAATCTTAGTCCATTTTATCGCGAAAAAAAAACATGTATAGAAAAAAAATTATGAGTATCAACTTTCAACCCGTACAATAATCCCAAAATATTATAGTATAAGTTGTTACTAGAAACTTTTTATAAATTGACTATCGCTATATATGTTTTTTTCTAAAGCTATGTTATGATAAAAAAAATTTTAGGTTTTGAAAACATTTTCTATAGGAGGTTCAAATGGTAAGTGTTCATGGATATTATGACGGAACAACTTATGTTGCAACAGAAACAGTAAATCCGTACAAAAATCAGAGTGTCATCATAACTTTGCTTGACGAGCCTCAGCCAACCAAGAAAACTATAACTCTCGAAAAGTTAGAATCATTCGCCATTCCTTCAAACAACGCAGATGATGCTCAAAATCGTATCAGTAAAATAAGAGTTGACCGTGTCTTCTAAAATCTTTTTTAACTAAGGATTCTCACTTCTAACTCAAACACTTACACAATCCCTTTCCGCGAAGCTGCAAAAAAAGATTTTTACCAAGCGTCTGTAAAACATTGGTTCCACAAGACGCGCTGATTGATTTTAAAAACTCGCACACAGATTCTGCGCGTACGCGATCAATCCCAACATCGGCGTACAAAAGTTCACCCATATAAGACCAGCAGAGCTGCAATTCGCGCTTGCCGCCCTCAGAACCGCGCGAAGTTCGATGGCCATCATCCAAACTTTCAAGCACAACGACATTCCCTCCAAGCCAGATAAACTTATCTTTCTCTTCCGGGAGCTTTGAAAACTGTTTATCGCGCTCAACCTCATACTTTTGAATAAGCGAAGAAACAAAATCTTTTGCAATAGAAGGGCGCGGCATCTTATAAGGAAAGAATGTCTCAACCGGCTTTGAAAGTTTTTGCCCGTGCATCCATAAATCAAGGGCAGTATTCAACGGAGCAGAATATTTTTCACTCTTTTCTTCACCTTCATAATGCAAATCATTTTTTGCAAAACGATTTTCGTTTGCTTTTTTTATTTTGAGGCCAGTATATTTTCCTTTAAGATATTCCTGATAAACTGTCGAGTGAAGTGTCAGCGTAAACTTGTGCCAGAACGCGCTGTCCAAAAGTCCCTGTTCAAAAAGCTGACGCAAAGTTTCCATTGAATCAATCAAGTCCTGTTCACTTTGATTCCAGAATCCAAAAATCATATACGAGTGAATTAAAATTCCCGCCTCTTTAAAAGCGCAGCATGCAAAAACAATATTCTGCATGTCCGTTCCTTTGTTGACAGCATCAAGTCCGGTTCCGGTTGCAATTTCAATTCCTGCGCTGACAGCCGTCATTCCGCCCGCAGAAAGAATATCTGCAAGATCGCGCGTGAATGTTTTTTCAAAGCGGATATTTCCCCAGAACGACAACGGGAGCGATGTTTTTGCGCGCGCGATATTTTTTAATGCAAACTGTTCAAGTGCACGCGGCGGACAGGCCTCGTCCACAAAGTGAATTCCATAAACGCCAGACTTCTTTGCCTGCTCATAAAGACGGTCATACAGATTATCAACATCCGTAAGACAATAATCTTTTACGTAATCGAGTGTCGTATCGCAGAACGCACACCGGTGCCAGTAACAGCCGTGCGCAATGTAGGCTTTGATCCATGATCCGTCATTCCAGATGCGGTGCATCGAATTTACATCATCGGCAAGCCGCGGATAATTTGAAAAATCGATATCAGAGTAATCCGGTGTAATTTCGCGAACAAGCTTATGCTCAAGCGCGTTCATTTTTTTACAAGATTCATCATCTGATTTTTTTTGCAGAACAATTTTAGTGCCACATAAATATGTCGTGTTATAAAATTGAATTCCATCAAAAACAGAATGCAAATCTGACAATTCTTTCTTTTCAGAAAAAATATCAGGTAATGCAGAAAGCCTATCAAAGATGTCGATAAAACTTCCGTAGCCTTTATCATAGCTTACAAAATCACAATAATTAAAAAAGCGCGGTTCAGTTATTTCGCGAAGCTCCGTATTCATATAACCGCCACCAAAAGCGACAAGATGATGGCGCACGCCCTCACCAACGCTCGGAGCACTCTCGGACACATTCCCTGCACCACCAAATTCTGTTTTAATAAACTTTGCAGTATAGAGCGCGGCTTCAAAACATCCGGGGAAAGGAACAGAGATCCCAAAAATTGTATTTTTATTTTTATATTCAGAAAGCCTTGCACTCAAAAGAGGCTTATAAAAATCTTCGAGCATCGGCGAATCTAAAGACGATTCAAACTCACTAAAACTTTCTGCACTCGCTGCAATATGTTCAGCATATCTAATCAAAGAAAAATTATTGTCATAAACAAGTGTAATGTAATCTGATAAATCTGCAAGTGCAAGGCTTGCAAGAATCTGGGCATCGTCAGAGTTTACATCGCGGTTTAACTGCGAAAGATATTTTTCCATTCGGTCGCCGCGGGGAACGTGCGCGCTTCTGATAAACTCATGAACATACTCGCGGCCGCTTACGCGCGAAGCGCTGCTTCCGCCAGGGCAAACGATTGCGACAATAACATCAATCCATTTTTCCCAAAGCGGGGCAAGCGACACAAAGCGGCGGAGCTGAAAAGCAGTGGCGTCGTCGCCCTGCTTTTCAAAGCGGCCGGCAATTTGCAGTGCCTTTGATGATGTCTTTGAAAAAATAATTTTAAGCCCGCGCGCACAGAATACAGAATGGAAAAACTCATTACTTAAATCAAGCCATTTTACGTTTCCGCAGATTCCGCGCTCTTTATATTGTCTTTTGAAAAAATCAGAAAGGTAAGCACCGCTTGGATAAGGAGTGTTTAACTGAACAAGCGGGCTCTGGATGATTACAGTATCAAGCATCGATTATTATATAGAATCTATTTTACCGCATCGCAAATCAAATCGATGCATTTTTCTACACCAAGCGAAGAACTACTGAGCGACAAATCATAACTTGAAGCCAGTCCAAATTCTTTATTTGTAAAATATGAACAGAATTTTTTTCTTGCCTTATCAATATTTTTAATCTGCTCAGAAATTTTTTCTTCTGAAAAATCCTTCATCTTGTCATTTTTTAAATATCTTAAACGCCAGTATGGAGTTGCATGAATAAACACATGGAACGAGTCATCATATTCAGCAAGAATGCTGTTTGCATTTCGACCGACAATAACGCACTTTCCGTGTTCACCAATTTTTTTGATTACATTTTTCTGAGACTCGTAAAAGCGCTCTTCTACAGGAGAAGAATACAATTCAAAAAGACTCTGACCAAAACCAAAAGTAAGAGGAGCTCGCTCGTCAACTTTGACCATTTTTTCGATATCAAGATTTGCATCACGCGCAGCACGGATAATCAATTCTTTGTCAAAATATTCATAACCAAGACGTTCAGCAACCGCTTTACCGATTGTTCCACCGGCAGCACCAAACTCACGACTGATTGTAATTATCTTTTTCATTCACTCCTCCAAAAATCTCCGCGAAAGCGGCAAGCCTCGTCGCATATTAAACCGCGCGTTACCGCTATTTTTTACAAAACCTTATTCAGGAAGCTGATTGTACGCTCCTGCTTTGGATGCTTTAATACTTCATCCGGAGTTCCTTCTTCTATTATATACCCGCCGTCCATAAATACAACACGGTCTGCAACTTCGCGCGCAAATCCCATCTCGTGAGTTACAACTACCATAGTCATTCCGCCCTTTGCAAGTTCCTGCATTACAGACAAAACTTCACCTACCATCTCAGGATCGAGCGCACTGGTCGGTTCATCAAAAAGCATAATCGAAGGATTCATCGCAAGAGCACGTGCAATTGCAACACGCTGCTTTTGACCACCAGAAAGCTGCTGCGGATAAACATCAGCCTTAGAGTCAAGACCAACGCGAGTCAAAAGTCTCATTCCAGTTTCGCGGGCTTCTTCCTTTGACATCTTCTTAAGTTTAACCGGAGCAAGCATAATGTTTTCGATTACTGTAAGATTAGGGAAGAGATTAAAATGCTGAAATACCATTCCGATATTTTCGCGCACATGATTTATGTTAACAGATTTATCGTTGATATTATTTCCGTTTACGATAATTGTTCCACCGTTAGAAACTTCAAGCTTATTAAGACAGCGCAAGAAAGTTGACTTACCGCTTCCAGAAGGTCCGATAACAACAACAACTTCACCTTCGTGAATATCAATATTAATGTCTTTTAATACTTCAAGTTTACCAAAAGTTTTCTTAAGTTTTTCAACGTGAATTTTTACTTTATCGTTCATCTGTTCTACCTGCCTATCTTTCTTCAACCTTTAATTTTCTCTCGACTGTCTTTGCAATTTTACTCAACGAAATAATGACAATCATATACATAATTCCGACAATCGCCCATGTTTCAAGGCTCTTAAAAGTATTGCCCGAAATTGTTTTTCCCATATTTGTAAGTTCAGGATATCCGATAACTGCAAGGATTGAAGTATCCTTTAATGTAATGATAAACTGGTTGATTACAGAAGGAATCATTACGCGAAAGGCCTGAGGAAGAATTACGTTCGTCATACTCATTCCATAAGTAAGACCAAGACTTCGCGATGCTTCCATCTGCCCCTTGTCTATACTTTGAATTCCTGCTCTGAAAATTTCTGCCATGTAAGCACCGCAGTTCATCGAAAGCGCGATGGTACCTGCCTGCAATGCAGGAAGCTTAAAGCCTACGATCCCCATCATCTTTACAGCCTGCGGAATTCCAAAATAAATAAAATATGCAAGAACAATCAACGGAACACCACGAATGGCATCTACATAAACAGTACCAACTGCATTTAATACTTTATTGTGACTGACATTGCAGAGGGCAAAGATAAGTCCGATTATCATTGCAAATATAAGTGCCAGCAATGTTAAAAGCATCGTATTTCCGAGCGACTGTAACAACATTACTGCATAGGATTGCAAAATAGATTTCATTCGTTGAACTCCGTTTTTAAAATTCCAGTGCCAACCTACAGGCACCACACACGGCACCTCAAAAAGAAGTGCCGCAGATTTTAGAAAAAATCAGAAATTACTTAAGATACTTATCAAGAATCTGCTGATATTTTCCGTTAGCTCTGATGTTTGCAAGACCTTTGTTGAACATATCAAGAAGTTCCTGGTTGTCTTTGTTCATGATTGCAAAACCGTATGGAGCACCTTCGCTTTCCATTCCTGCAGGAATCTTAAGAGCAAGACCAGCACTCTTGATGTTGTCAGCCATGATTGGAGTATCTTCACAGCAAGCTGCACTGTTACCAAGGATTACATCCTGGTACATTGTAGGAGAATCTTCAAATACTGTTACTGTAAATCCATATTTATCTTTGAGAGAATTTGCAAAGTCAGCACCTGCAGTTCCGTTTTTAACAGCTACATTCTTTCCCTTAAGATCTTCAAACTTAGCAATTTTGCTGTCTGCTGCAACTACGAAAGTCTGTGTTGCATTGTAGTATCCGTCAGAGAAAATCCAGCCAGAATCAATGCGAGACTGTTTGATTGTAGCACCAGCGATAAGAGCGTCAGCCTGTCCAACCTGAACAGCTGCTACACCGGCATCCCAACCGAGAACCTGGAGATCATACTTAAAGCCCTGATCTTCTGCAACGGCAGCGAGGATATCAACGTCGATACCTACAAATTCGTTATTTTCGTTTGTGTATTCAAATGGTCTGAATACTGTATCTGTGGCAACGATCCATACTTTGCCAGAAGCTGAATTTTTCTTTGCGCCACAAGAAGTCAAAGAAAAAAGCATAAGTGCTGCAGTTAAAGCAACGATAATTTTTTTCATTTTTATATACTCCTTTTGTAAAATAAAATGAACAATGTATTTTATAGAAAATACCACGTTTATGCAACGCAATGAACCTACAACAGAAGGAGAGTTTTTCCCAAAAACTCGAAGCATTCTGGAGAAATGAATCCATTATTGGAAAGGAAGGCACAGAATGCATGTTGACAGATTTCTCGCGACTTTATACAATGAATAAAGCAATGTGCAAAGGCGCTCATTCAATCTTACGACTTACTGTCGCCGGATGGAATGGACGCCTTTTTTTCTATTCATGGAGGAAACAATGTATTCAGAAAGTGAAGTTTTAGACTATGTAAAAGAAGAAGATGTTAAATTCGTCAGACTCGCTTTTTTTGACTTAAAAGGAACACAAAAAAATATATCAATCATGGCTTCTCAGCTTGAGTCCGCTTTTAAAAACGGAGTCAGCTTTGACGCGTCAGCCGTTTACGGTTTTGAGTCCCCGGAAAAGTCAGACCTCTTTCTGCACCCGGATGCAACTACCCTTTCTGTTCTTCCGTGGCGACCAAATACAGGAAAAGTTGTCCGAATGTTCTGTACAATAAAACACGCAGATGGAACACCATACAAAAAAGACTGCCGCACACTTTTAAAAAACGCAGTAAAAAAAGCACGAGAAGAATACAACGTTGAATTCCGCTTTGGAACAGAAATTGAATTTTATCTTTTTAAGCTGAACGAAAAAGGCGAGCCTACAAAAATTCCTTTTGACAACGCAGGCTACATGGACATTGCCCCGGAAGACAAAGGCGAAAACATCCGCCGCGAAATCTGCTTTACACTTGAACAGATGGGCATTCAGCCGGAAGCAAGTCACCACGAAGAAGGCCCGGGTCAGAACGAAATTGACTTTCACTACTCTGACGCGCTTAGTGCCGCAGACAATGCTGCAACCTTTAAATGGATTGTACGAACCCGCGCTTCGATGAACGGTCTTTACGCTGACTTCTCTCCAAAGCCGCTTGAAAATCAGGCAGGAAGCGGATTCCACATAAACATTTCCTGCTCAGATGATTCCAAAATGAATAATATCCTTGCAGGAATTTTAGCTCACATAAAAGAAATTACTTACTATATGAACTGCACGGAAAATTCTTATAACCGTCTTGGTGAATGCAAAGCTCCGCGCTACATCGCATGGGGAAAAGAAAACCGTTCAACCTTTATCCGTGTTCCGGCAACAACCTCACAGGATTCTCAGCGTTTAGAGATTCGTTCTGCAGATTGTGAATGCAATGCATATACAGTTTTTACACTTTTAATTCATGCAGCACTCGACGGAATAAAAAACAATATGACGCCGCCTGATAATGTAACAGAAAATCTTTTTGAAAATACTTCTTCAAAGCTTGAAACTCTTCCAGATACATTGGATACTGCAAAAGAATTTGCACAGGACAGCCAATTTGTAAAGGACGTACTTGGATTCTAGTATGACAGACGAAACTCATACCGTCCTGGTTGTTACAAAAGATTCAAAACTTTCCTCATCAATGTGCGCAATGCTTATTCCGCCGCTTTTTGAAACAGAAATTCTTTCTGACTTTAACGAAGCACGCCGTAGAATTTCTGAGCGAAACTACAACATTGCCTTAATCGATTATGCAGAAGGCGATGGCGCAGAATTTGCAATTGATGCGGCAGACTCTTTAACAACGATTCTGCTTTTTACACCGACGGAACATTTTGAAGAAGTAAGCTATAGAGTTGAAGCCTACGGAATTATCACGGTCACAAATCCATTTGACCAGTTTTATTTTTACAACATGATAAAGGCTGCGATTGCAGTTCAATATAAAGTACAGATTCTTTCAAGCCAGACAACAAAGCTTAAAGTTAAGATGGAAGAAATCCGCGTTGTAAACCGCGCAAAGATGCTTCTCATGCAGAATATGAGTATGACTGAACAGGAAGCACACCGCTATCTTGAAAAAGAAGCAATGGACAACGGCTTAAAGCGAATTTCTGTTGCTGAAAAAATCATCAAAAAGTACGGTTAAACACCGCGTCTTTCTTAACCCGACAGCGCACCCGCACAAATTGTCATCGCGCGGGGCAGACTCAACGTTAAACCGGATAACTTCCGCTAAAACATCCCTTGCAGAATGAATCTTCTCCCAGCGCTTCAACCATTCCCTTAAGCGAAATAAATGCCAGAGAATCAGCACCAATTTCTTTTCTGATTTCTTCAAGTTCATGCGTGCTTGAAATAAGCTCGTTTTTACTTGGGGTATCAATTCCTAAATAACATGGAAACTTAACCGGCGATGATGATACTCTAAAGTGAACCTCTTTAGCACCGGCGCGGCGCAGTACCTCGACAAGACGGCGGCTCGTGGTTCCGCGAACGATTGAGTCATCAATTACGATAACGCGTTTTCCTTCAAGATCACTTCTTATCGCGTTAAGCTTTACGTATACCATATTCTCGCGTTCTTTCTGAGTCGGTGCAATAAAACTTCGACCGATGTACTTGTTTTTAATTATGCCCATAACGTATGGAATACCGCTTGCTCTTGAGTACCCCTGCGCCGCGCCGAGTCCACTATCCGGAACCCCGATTACGACATCGGCATCCACAGGCGATTCCTTTGCTAAAACTTCACCCATACGATAGCGTGCTTCCTGAACAGAAATTCCATCTATAACAGAGTCAGGGCGCGCAAAATATACATATTCAAAAATGCATGTCTGTTTGTCGCACTTTTGCTGAACCTGAATCTCTTTTATTCCTTCTTTATTAATTACGATAACCTCGCCCGGTTTTACATCGCGGATATATTTTCCATTCACCGCATCAATTGCACAGGTTTCTGAAGCAAAAATATAACCGTCGCCGACACTTCCCAAAGCCAAAGGTCTTATTCCGTTTGGATCACGAACTCCAATCAGCATATTTTCTGTCATGATACAAAGCGCAAAAGATCCTTTTATCAATTTTACAGCCTGAATTACTGCATCGACAAAGCGCTTTTGATTTTCAATCTTGGAATTATTATCCCTGCTTGTTGAACCAGGCTTACCGCCATTTTCTATAAACTTTCTGACAATCAGTTTTAAAATAACTTCTGTATCACTTGAAGAAGAAAAAGTACTTCCGCCGTCTTCAAGCATCTGACGAAGCTGCTCGTAATTTACAAGCTGTCCGTTGTGGGCAAGCGCAATTGAGCCAAGCTTAAATGAATTTACAAAGGGCTGGGCATTTTCTATCGTGCGACCGCCGGCGGTTGCATAACGCACATGTCCTACCGCAAGATTCCCCAAAAGATTTCCAAAATGATCCTGCTGAAAAACATCGCTTACAAGACCTATACCTTTGTGAAGCTTTATCGAAGAACCATCGCAAACCGCAATTCCCGCACTCTCCTGACCGCGATGCTGCAGACTTGTAAGTGCAAAATAAGAAAGAGATGCTGCATTTTCTGCTCCGTAAATTCCAACAACACCACATTCATCATGAAAACCCATAACAACCTCAAAAACAGCACAGACTGCTGTCAAAAAGAATTTGCAAAAATAAAAAAACGCCGCAGACATAATCTTACCCAAGTTAAGATAATATCTACGACGTCTTCGTCTGTGATTATTATTGTGAAATAGCCATTCCTTGTCAATTACATTGCGCCCTGAAAGATTGTATGGTAAAATATAAGTTACTTATGCTAAAGGAGATGAGTTATGGCTACTAAAAAAGATAAACATTCAAGCCTTGTCTTAAGACTGATTTTTTTTATCGGTCTTGGATTTGCTGTTCTTACAACTATTCAGGTTTCAATTCTTTCAAACATAGTTCGTAGTACATCAAGAACTGATCACGTAAACAGCTACATGATGCTGACCAATACAATAACGCTTTCATTTGACAGCATGATCGAAGGATTCTATAAAGACCTTAATCCGTTTATTCACGCAGGAATTATGAACACAGGTGATGTAGAAACTATAGGCCGCTGGCTGCAGAATACCAGGGACATGCGTGCTCCATATTTTGACTACATCATGATTGCAGGCCCTGACGGTTATTCATGGAACGATAACGGAACGCGAACTCATATAGAAGAACGCGATTATTTTAAAGCCATTATGCAAGAAGGAAAGGAACGTTACATTGACAATCCTGTAATTTCTAAGACAACAGGCAATAAAGTAATTCACATCACTACAGGTCTTTATGATGCAAACGGAAAGCTCTTTGCAATGCTTGCCGGAGTAATTAACGTTGACGTTCTTGTAAATCCGATTAAGGCAATAAAGGTTCCTGATGGTGTATGGCTTTATGTAATTGACCACGACGGAGACATTATCTATCATCCTGCAGCAAAGGAAGATGGTAACTTTATTACAAATACCGGGGAAGGGCATGAAGATCTTGCAGAAGTTTCTAAAAAAATGGTCAATGGAGAAAGTGGTTATGCCTGGATTAATTCATTTTCCGGTGGTAAAAAAGATCTTTTAGTTTATTCAGGAATTCCTGGAACTTCGTGGGGAATGGGATTTACCGTTTTTGAAAAAACTGTAAACGATCTTGGTGATAAAATTACAAGAGCAAACATTGCATTTGGAGCAGGAATCCTTACTCTGGTACTTATTCTTGGTTCAATTCTTTTAATTGCTGCTCTTAAACCTTTACAGATAGTCAGAAATGCAATTACAGGAATTGCCAGTGGAAATGCAGATTTAACACAGCGCATCAACATTAAATCAAATAATGAAATTGGTCAGGTAGTACATGGATTTAATCAATTTGCAGAAAAGCTCCAGACCATCATCTCTGATGTAAAGAACTCTAAAGGAGAGTTGGAAATTGCAGGCGAAAACCTTACTGCTGGCACAGAAGATACTTCAAGTGCAATTACTCAGATCATTGCAAACATCGATTCAATAGGAAACCTAATTGTTTCGCAATCTGCCGCAGTAGAGGAAACAGCCGGAGCGGTAAACGAAATTGCTGCCAACATTGAATCACTTGAGCACATGATTGAAAACCAGAGTTCTGGTGTTTCACAGGCTTCTACTGCTGTTGAACAGATGATCGGAAACATCAAATCTGTAAACGGCTCTGTAGATAAAATGGCACGATCATTCAATGACTTGCGCGCTGATGCAAAATACGGATTTGCAAAACAGCAGGATGTTAACGACCGCATTGTAGAAATTGAACAGAAGTCTTCTATGCTTCAGGAAGCAAACGCTGCAATTTCTGCAATCGCAGAACAGACAAACCTTCTTGCCATGAACGCTGCAATCGAAGCGGCTCATGCAGGTGATGCCGGTAAGGGCTTTGCCGTTGTAGCAGATGAAATCCGTAAGCTTTCTGAAACTTCAAATGCTCAGTCTAAAACAATCGGTGAACAGTTGAGCACAATTCAGGAATCTATTGAAAATGTAGTTTCTACTTCAAATGAATCGCGCATGGCCTTTGAATCTGTATCAGGTAAAATTGAATCTACAGATCAACTTGTAATGCAGATTAAAGCCGCAATGGAAGAACAGAACGAAGGATCTAAACAGATCAGCGATGCCCTTACATTGATGAACAACAGCACAATGCAGGTTAGAAACGCTTCTCAGGAAATGGCCGAAGGAAACAAGGCTATTCTTGAAGAAATGCATCGCCTTCAGGATTCATCTTTGACAATGAAAGACAGTATGACAGAAATGTCTGCCGGCGCAAGAAAGATTAATGAAACGGGTGCTGCACTTGGCGATGTATCTGCAAAGATTAAAGAATCAATCGACAAGATTGGAAACCAGATTGACCAGTTTAAGGTTTAAATCACAAACAGATACTTAAAGATAGCAGTTTTTAATATATTGCATTATAATAAAGGCTATGAACAAAAAACATTTTTTTGGCATAGCCTTTATTTTTTTACTATCGTTCAGCCTTACAAGCTGTATTTCGATCAAAAGAGCCAGGCGACTTATCTCGCAGGGCGACAAGGTAACCGCAATTGAAATTCTTTCAAAGCGGTTATTAAACAAAAGCGACGAACAGGAAGCTGTCGAATTATTCGTAAGCATTTATCCTGACACTGTAGAAGAGCTTTATTCAAGACAGACTGTAAAACAGATTCGCAATGAATTCAGCGCAAAATATAACACGTCAGAAATTCTTGCAATAAAGCAGTGTCGTCAGCAGGTCTCTCAGACACGAAATCTGTTAAGTCATCCTGACATTGCTTCTGTAATAAATAGAAGTACTTCTCTTATTTCAAGCTACAATGATTTAATCAGAATTCAAAAAGCTGTATCGCCGCTTCCAAAGGTTATCGGCAACGAAAGTATCGGTATTTATGAAGTAGTAAAATATCCAGACAACTTTACAGACCTAAAGACAACTGCAAGAGTTGAGCTTGGTGAATTTTATTACAACATTGCAGAAGCATTCTATCCTGGAGTCAGCATTGAAGAGCGCACATGGTTAATTGATATTTACAAAAAAGCAAATTCATATTCGAGCAAAAGCGGACAGTACAACACAAAATGTGCAGAGCTCTGCTACCTGAATGCTAAAGACTATCAGGCACTTCAGACTATCGAAGGATATAAATCTGCAATTAACTGGTATAAAAACTCACAGACCTGGGTTTCAAACTACCGCGATTCAACACAGTCTATTCAGGTATTGAGCTATGAAATTGCAGTTTATCTTTCTGCAAAGGCAACAACAAAATCAGATTACATGGAAGTAATTTCTTATTTTGAAAACGCAGGCGATTACAAAGATGCAGCTCAGCAGATTATTGCAATGAAGTATTATCTTGCATATCTTTATCGCAGGGATCACGATGTAAAATCTTACAACAAAGCCGGAGAGCTCTTTGAGCAGCTTGGCAATTATCGCCGCGCTCCATACGAAGCATCTCTTTACGGTTTTTACAAGAGATTAAATTCACTCAGCAAAAATCATGCACACGGCAGAGTCAATCTTTCTTCCGGATCTTATCGTCCGTTCACAATGGCGCGAACTCTTAATCCGCTTGATGAAGTCTCGGCACAGGTTTTACTTTCTTGCACTACTTCGACAATTGACTCATACATTTCTTCAATGGAAAAAACTATCTACCCTGCTTCAATCATTCAGGGAGAAACAATTGCAAACCAGACCTTCTCTCAGTTTACTTATGGTTCACGTAACCCGGTAGATTTTTCATTGAGTTCATCAGGAAGAGTTCTGTCAAACGGAACCATTACAAATCCACGCGATGCAAATGCTTCTGTTCAGGATGTACGTCGTCTTGCATCTCGTTTTTCAAGTTCATTTAATCTTGACTGTACGTATGAATTCCACACGCTCTATTCTCCGGAAGATCTTGCTTTAACAACAGGTATAGGTGCCGGAAGAGATAAAGTTTCTTACTCACTTAATTTTTCAAACTGGAATCCTCAAAAGTCTTACACACTTGTAAAGGTTACACAAAAATATTTTTCTACAGCAATTGCACCTCCTGTTTTACCGGTAGATTTTTTTGCGGTAAACAAAGAAGTTGTTTCTCAAGGAAGTCTTCAACACGTAACACCATATTATGTTGCATCTGTTGATTACGGAAGAAAAGCATATTTTGTAATCTGTTCTGATTTATCAAGTCAGGAAATTATCAGTGACTTTACATCATGTCGTCCACGTGATTCAAAAAACAACGGCGCAACAGGAATGCGTGTAAATCCAGAAATCAGCAGCAAGTGGATCAGCAATGCAACTTATGTAAGTGCAATTACTGTTTCAGAAAAAATCTATTCGATAAATGATTTGGCTGGAATGTATAACTGGATAAAAATTGGAACAACAATGTCAGTAGAAGCAGATGAACTAGTTCCTGTTTCATTTACTTTAAGAAGTCTCCAGGACAATTCTTATGCAGTTTTGTCACAGTCACAAACTGTAACTGTAAGAATTCCACAGCCTCAGCAGGTAACAGAAACAAAAACCGAAGCTCCTTCTCAGCCAACAGCCGCAACTCATTTAGATACAAAAGTCGTTCCAGAATACGACGGAGACTACACACCAGGAAAGACCGACAGTCAGTCTGGTTCAGGCTCATCAAATCAGAGCGGCTCACAGAATCAATCTGGCAGTCAGACAGGTACTCAGACACAAAACCCGGTTCCTGCCGCAGGTCAGGTTCAGGAACAGCAGACAACTGTAAACGGTCTAAAAATTCCTGCAAGCGCATACAACGGAAGTACATCGCTTATCTTTGTCGGAAAGAACGGATACTACAAATGCTCTCAGGTTACAACCGAACAAGGCAGCGGAGTAAAGACCTGGTATTACGATATTTCTTCAGATGACATCCAGAATTGTGTTGCAAGCTGGAATACTTCGGAATACAGCTCTGTATCCGTAAACGGAATTCTGATGAATATGAACAAAACCGTTTACAGTTTTAGAGATGTAACAGGAAATACAATCAGTCTTGATTTTGTTACATCAGACGGTGAACGCATTCACAGCCTGCTTGTAGTAAGAAAGAAATAAGATTTTAAGGCCCGGAAAAATCCGGATCTTAGACTTGAATTTATTCCCCGGCACTTTCTGGTGTCGGGGATTTTTTTGATTATGTTTTTCTCGCGCATCTGGCACAATCTGTACTCGCGGCCTTAAACAATTATTTTGCTAAAAACTCATCGATCTGCTTTGCGCACTCTCGACCTTCTGCAATCGCCCATACGACAAGCGACTGACCGCGATGCATGTCTCCGGCGGTAAATACCTTTGAAACATCAGTTGCATAACCGGTATCAGAGCTGAATGACTCAGAAGGCTTTTGTTCTCCGTCAGGGATTGCAGTTACAACAGTACCACGTACCCCAAGCGAAACTTCAAAGGCAGACGCTGTATATTCTTCACATCCTGTAAAGCCTGCCGCAATCAAAAGCAAATCACAAGGAAGAGTCTTTTCTGTTCCGGCACGCTCGCAAAGAGTGCGTTTTCCATCTACAGTTTTAAATTCCACCTCAATTGTACGGATTGCAGTAATATGTCCGTCTTTTGAAATTATTTCTTTTACAGTTGTTTCGTACACACGCGGATCATGACCAAACTTTGCAATTGATTCTTCTGCGCCGTAGTCAACTTTGAGCACCTTTGGCCACTGCGGCCAAGGATTATTCTTTGCCCTTTCTACAGGTGGGCAAGGCATCATTTCTATCTGTGTAACAGATTTACAGCCAAGACGGATTGCAGAACCACAGCAGTCATTACCTGTATCACCACCGCCAACAATCACAACATCTTTACCTTCAACTTCTACACCAAAATCCTGCACAAGCATCTGATCAATCTGCTTATTGGCAGGCGCGATTCCAATTTTTTCAAGTGCACCGCTTGTTGCAATTACACACTTTGTTACAGCCTTCAAAAAATCAACGGCAAACATCATACCGCCGTCTGCACCATTACGATCTGTCTTTAATTCTGAAACACCATTTGCAGAAAGTGAGCGCGCTTTTTTTGCACCACAGCACAAAGCAACTGCATCAAAGTCTTTAATTATCTGAGAAGCCGCATAACTTTTTCCGACATCAGCATTAAAAATAAATTCAACACCTTCATCCATCATAAGCTTAATACGACGCTCAACAATTTTTTTATCAAGCTTCATGTTTGGAATGCCGTACATCAAAAGACCGCCGGCTTTATCCTCTCGTTCAAACACAGTAACATTATGACCACGGCGGTTAAGCCAGTCAGCACATGCAAGACCTGCAGGGCCGGCACCGATTACAGCAATCTTTTTGCCGCTTCGTTTTGCAGGAACCTGAGGCTTCATATAACCGCTTTCAAATGCGTGTTCAATAATAAATAATTCATTGTCGTGAACTGTAACAGCGCCATGGCCATCCGGTTCTACAACAGGATTTCCGCAGTTGCAGGCCTTTTCGCAGAGAGCAGGACATACGCGGCCTGTAAACTCAGGAAAGCTTGATGTCTTTAAAAGACGCCAAGCTGCCATATCAAACTGTCCGTTATAAAGCGCATCGTTCCACTCAGGAATATAATTATGCAGCGGACATCCTGTTACCATTCCGCTAAGTTTAATCGCACTCTGACACATTGGCACACCGCAGTTCATGCAGCGGGCAGCCTGCTCACGGCGGGCTTTTTCGTCAAGCTTAGGATGAAATTCCTTAAAGTTTGTAAGACGTTCCATAGGAGGAACGTTGCCGTTTTCTACGCGTTTATAATCCATAAATCCTGTTGGTTTAGCCATATTAAATCTCCTGTATAAAACTGCTCAAACTTTATTAACCCTAAGCCGTACACTTTTTAAAAGCTGCAAGAACAGCATCGTCGTGCTTTGTTCCTTTCTGCTCTTCTGCATAAATCTCGCTCATTATGCGATGATAATCATTAGGAATAATTTTCTTAAAGCAATGTCTGTAATGTTCCCAGTCAGAAAGAATCTGTTTTGCGCGTTCACTTTCTGTTTCTTTTGCATGCTGTTCAATAAGTGAATAAAGTTTTTTCTCGTCAGTTGTATCGCGTAAAGTTGTTACTTCATCTTCAAGTGAATACATTTTAACAAGATCGTGATTCAAGCGTTTATACAAATCATGTTTTTCATCAAGAATATATGCAACGCCTCCGCTCATTCCGGCGCAAAGATTTTTTCCAGTACGTCCAAGAATTACGGCTGTTCCGCCAGTCATATATTCAAGACCATGATCGCCACAGCCTTCTGCAACAACGGTCGCTCCAGAGTTACGGACACAGAAGCGCTCACCGGCAACACCGTTAATAAACGCAGTACCAGAAGTTGCTCCGAACAATGCAACGTTACCGACAATGATATTTTCATCAGCGGCGCCTTCAAAATCACGAGGCTTTGTTACAACAAGCTTTCCGCCACTCAAGCCTTTTCCAAATGCATCGTTCGCATCCCCTGACAAGCGCAGCGTAAGCCCAGAAGGAATAAACGCACCAAAACTCTGTCCCGCACCACCGCGGCAATTTACAAGGTAAGAATCATCTTCAAGCTTTCCGCCGAACTTCTTTTGAACCTCGCTTCCTAAAATTGTACCAAAGGTTCGGTCAGTAGATTGAATTAAAACTTCGCCGGCATCTTTTTTTGATTCAAAGCAAGGAACAAGTTTTGTCAAATCAAGTTTTGATTCAAGTTCAAAGTTGAATGTATCGCGGGCTTTTTTCCAGCTTTCGTTTTCGCCTCCTGCAAGTACGCGGCTTAAATCTATAAGAGATGCTCGCTTAAAGCCCTGTTTTTCTTTCATCTTAAGAAGATCTGTTCGACCGCACATTTCATCAATAGAGCGCACTCCAAGCTTTGCCATATATTCACGAAGCTCCTGTGCGATGAACTTCATAAAGTTTTCTACATATTCAGGTTTACCCGGGAATTTTGCACGAAGCTTTTCGTTTTGAGTTGCAACACCAAATGGACATGTATCAAGATTGCAGACACGCATCATTGCACAACCCATCGTAATAAGAGGAGCAGTTGCAAAACCAAATTCCTCTGCACCCAAAAGACATGCAATTGCAACATCACGGCCGCTCATAAGCTTTCCGTCAGTTTCAATAATTACACGGCCGCGCAATCCGTTCTGAATCAAAGTCTGATGCGCTTCACTTAATCCAAGCTCCCACGGTAAGCCCGCATGATGAATAGAAGAAATAGGAGCAGCACCAGTTCCACCGTCGTGACCGGAAATCAAAATTACCTGAGCACCGGCCTTTGCAACACCGGCCGCAATTGTTCCAACACCTGCTTCGCTTACAAGCTTTACACTAATACGTGCATCACGATTTGCATTTTTCAAATCGTAAATAAGCTGCGCAAGATCTTCGATTGAATAAATGTCGTGATGTGGTGGAGGTGAAATCAAACTTACACCCGGAGTTGCATATCGAGTCTTTGCAATCCATGGATAAACTTTTTTTCCAGGAAGATGGCCGCCTTCTCCAGGCTTTGCACCCTGCGCCATCTTAATCTGAATCTCGCGGGCGCTGAGCAAGTATTCTTCTGTAACACCAAAACGGCCAGAAGCAACCTGCTTAATTGCGCTGTTATATTCTGTTCCAAGACGCTCAGGTTTTTCACCGCCTTCACCGCTGTTTGATTTTCCATGAAGGTGGTTCATTGCAGCGGCCATACACTTATGCGCTTCTTCTGAAATTGAGCCATACGACATGGCACCGGTTTTAAAACGCTGCACGATAGAATCTACACTTTCAACTTCGTCAATTGAAATGCCGCCGGTCGAACCGTCTTTTCCGTCCGGATAATTAAAGTCGAGCATTGTGCGCAAAGTATGCGGGCGTGAATTATCGTCAACTAAAGCGGTGTATTCTTTAAAGCGTGAATAATCTCCGTTACGAGTTGATTCCTGCAATGCAATAATTGTCTCAGGATTATAAAGATGGTCTTCTGCATTTGGACCACGGCGGAATTTATGATAACCAACGCTGTCAAGATGTGTGTTAACAGTAAGACCTGATTCATTCCAGGCCTGTTTATGATGATAGATAATGTCTTCTTCTATTTCTTTAAGACCAATTCCACCAACACGGCTTACTGTATTTGTAAAATATTTATCTATTACATTCTGTGCAATTCCGACTGCTTCAAAAATCTGAGCCGACTGATAAGACTGCACGGCGCTTATTCCCATCTTTGCGGCAATTTTTACGATTCCACCGATAACGGCTTTATTGTAATCATCGATTGCAGTGTGATAATCTTTGTCCAAAAGCTTCTGGTCAATAAGCTCTGCAATCGCTTCGTGCGCAAGATAAGGATTAATTGCACGCGCGCCGTAGCCAAGACACATTGCAGCCTGATGAACATCGCGAACTTCTGCACTCTCAAGAATGATAGAAATCTTTGTACGTTTTTTTGTACGGATAAGATATTGTTCAACAGCACTTACTGCAAGAAGCGAAGGAATTGCCGCATGTTTTTCGTCAACGCCGCGGTCACTTAAAATGATGATGTTATATCCTTCTGTATATGCTGAATCAATTTTCTTAAAAAGCAAATCAAGTTCTGTCTCAAGAGTACTTCCATCACCTTTAATTTTTTCAACATCAATCAAAAGCGATAAAGTCTTTGCGCGCAAGCCAGGCTGGTTAAGAGCCGCAATCTTTATTAAATCTGTTCCGGTAAGAATCGGATTATTTATTTCAAGCACGCGGCAGTTTGTATCTTTTGTATTAAGAAGGTCGCCGTCACTTCCAACATAAACTGTTGTATCTGTAACAATTTTTTCACGAAGGCTGTCAATCGGCGGATTTGTAACCTGAGCAAACAGCTGCTTAAAGTATGAATAAAGCGGCGGATGCTTATCCGAAAGACAAGCAAGCGGAGTATCAACTCCCATTGCGCCCGTAGGTTCAATTCCATTTTTTGCCATAGGAAGAACCATCTCGTTAAGATCTTCGTAATTCCATGCAAAAGCACGGTAAAGAAGATTGCGTTCATCCAGTGTGCTTACAGGAATTTTTTTGTTAGGAATTTTTAAATATGCAAGGTGAACAAGATTCTGGTCAAGCCATTCGCCGTATGGATTCTGGGTTGCATAAGTTTCTTTAAGTTCTTTGTCTGTGATAAGACGTTTTTGAACTGTATCTACCAAAAGCATACGGCCCGGCATAAGACGAGATTTTTTTACAATCTGACTTTCAGGAATATCAAGTACACCGACTTCGCTTGAAAGAACAAGCATATTATCTTTAGTAATAAAATAGCGGCTTGGTCTAAGTCCGTTTCTGTCCAATGTTGCACCAAGCACATCACCATCGCTGTAAAGAATTGCCGCAGGTCCGTCCCATGGTTCCATCATCGTAGCCCAGTAATGATAAAAGTCTTTCTTTTCCTGACTTAAACTGTCGTCGTGCTTCCAAGGCTCAGGAATACAAACCATCACCGCAAGAGGAAGCGGCATTCCGTTCATTACAAAGTATTCAAGCGTATTATCGAGCATTGCCGAGTCAGAACCAGTTGTATCAACTTCGCCGTCGCGCGCAAGCATTCGGTCAACGTTACCGCGGATTGTATTGATTTCTCCATTGTGCGCAATAAATCGGTTTGGATGCGCGCGCTGCCAGCTTGGATTTGTGTTTGTACTAAAGCGCGAGTGAACAAGTGCAAGCGCCGACTGATAATCCGGCGACTGAAGATCGCTGTAAAAAGTTCTAAGTTCGTAAACAAGGAACATTCCCTTGTAGACAATTGTGCGCGACGAAAGTGAACAGATATAAGTTTTTGAATCTGCATTTTTATCTGAACCTTTTTCAAATGCAAGACGCACCTTATACAAAAGTTTATCAAACTCAAGACCGCGCGCGCATTCTTCTTTACCATTGTCAGGTCGTGCGATAAAGCCCTGCCAGATAGAAGGCATACAATCACGCGCCTTTTGGCCAAGAACATCCGCATTTACCGGAACCTTACGCCAGCCCAAAAACTTAAGACCACCATCTTTTACGCATTTTTCAAAGCGCGCTTTTTCGCTTTTGCAAACCGCATCCTCTCCCGGAAAGAAAATCTGTGCGATTCCGTAATCGCGCTCACCACCAATATCCTTACAAGGTTTACCGTCAGAACCGGTAATTTCTCCACGTTCTGCAACGGCCTTAAAAAAATCATGACTAATCTGAACAAGGATTCCGACACCATCACCTGTCTTACCGCTTGCGTCCTTACCTGCACGGTGTTCAAGTTTTTCTACAATGCTTAAAGCGTTGTCTACAATTTTATGAGATTTACTTCCGTCAATATTTACGACCGCTCCAATTCCGCAGGCGTCGTGTTCAAAAGATGGTTCGTAAAGTGTCTTCATTTTTAACCTCGCAAGACAGGCAAAAAAAAAGAGGTCGTAGATACAAATTCGCAAAAATTTGCGAAATCATATCTACGACCTCTTTGCCGTAATTTATTTTATATTACTGAATTTCTGTAACAATAGTCAAGTAATTTTATGCCCTTATTGGACTTTTTACCCCGCCGTTTTGGCGCGGCGGGAATATTATTAAAGCTGTCCGCCTTCTACAACGAGTGAATCTGCGTCAGAGTTTGGACCATAAACAGCACGAAGTGTTGCTTCGTAGTCTGCATGGAAGAATTTTTCCTCTGCAAGAGCTTTGATTTCGTCATTGATCCAGTTGAGCAATGATTCATTTCCTTTTGTAACAGCCGGTGCAATTGTATCAAGGCTTCCCAAAGATTCAATTCCTACTGTAAAGCCTGGGTTTTCAATTGCCCATGCAAGAACTTCTGTATTGTCAGTTGAAAGAGCTGCTCCACGACCGTCAACCAGAGCGTTGTAAGCTTCTGAATACTGGTCAAACTTTAAGAGATTTACTTCAGGATAATTTTCTGTAAAATATGTTTCTGCAGTTGTTCCCTTAGAAACAATTAAAGTTTTTCCATTCAAATCTTCAGGCTTTCTTGCAATGTCTTTGTCGTTAGAAACAACACCAAGCGCACACTTCATGTATGGAAGAGCAAAGTCAACTTTTTCTGCACGAGCCGGAGTTACTGTAAAGTTTGCAAGAACAAGGTCAACTTTTCCTGTTTCAAGAACTTCTACGCGGGCAGCGGCTTCTACAGGAACGTATTCAACTTTTACGCCAAGATCTTTTGCGATGCGGTCGCCAAAGTAAACATCGTATCCCTGATACTTTCCAAATTCATCAACATAACCAAATGGTTTTTTGTCGCTGAATACTGCAATTTTGATTGTTCCGCTCTTTTTAATTTCGTCTACTGTGCGGAATCCTGCTTTTGATTTTGCGCATGAAGCTAAAGTCATCAAAGCGGCAACGCTCACGGCTATAATTTTTGCTAATTGTTTTTTCATTTTTCCACCTCACCTTTTCGCCTCTTAGGGCGGTTGTTTTTCACGTGATAAGATGGTTATAGCACTTTAATACCTACTAAGTCAATAGGTAGGGAGCGACCTGCGGAGCAGGGAAAAACAGTCCGGTGGACTGTTTTTAGCGAGTCTCCGAGCAGCTATGCTGCGAAGGCGGATGGGAGCGATCTGCAAAGGCGACTTTCGCTATCTTTTTCTCGATTCAAACTCAAAATTACTGAGGAATTTTTTTGCGCGCTCTGTCTTAGGATTTGTCCAGAATTCTTCCGGACTGCTTATCTCGACAATTTCACCGCCGTCCATAAAGACAATCTTATCTGCAACCGCGCGAGCAAACTGCATCTGATGAGTTACAATGAGCATCGTTTTTTTATCGTTTGCAAGATTCATCATTACATCAAGAACCTCGCGTACCATCTCAGGATCAAGGGCCGCAGTTACTTCGTCAAAGAGCATTACTTCAGGATGCATACAAAGCATGCGCACGATTGCAACCCGCTGCTTTTGTCCTCCGGAAAGCTGTCGCGGATATGCATCTTTTTTGTCTGCAAGACCAACGCGCTCAAGCCATGCTTCGGCTTCGGCTTTGACCTCGTCCATATTAAAATTCATCTCGTGCGCGTGCTTTGGGCCGAGCAAAAGATTTTTCATTACAGTAAGATGCGGGAACAAATCGTAACTCTGGAATACCATTCCGATTTTCTGACGGATCAGGTGCATGTCTTTTTTCCGGTTTGAAATTACCTCGCCGTCCAGAAGAATCTGTCCGCTCTGAATTGTTTCAAGGCCATTGATACAACGCAGTAAAGTTGACTTACCGCAGCCAGAAGGACCAAGGATTACAATTACTTCACCCTTTTCTACAGTAAGCGAAAGGTCTTTTATAATTACATTTGAATCAAAGGTTTTTCTTATATTTTTTAGTTCTAATAAAGCCATAATATTCTCCTTAAAGCCGGGGGCGTTGCGGGGGCATCCCCCGCAGAGGGGGTAGCGAGCAACACAGTGCGAGCCAGGGGGAGACCTCCCCCTTCCACCTGTTATTTTTTCTGCCGCCGTTCAACTGCACGTGCCGCAATGCTCAAAATCCAGCAGACAAAAAAGTACATCATAAAAATTACAAAGTACACGGCAATACTTGCAGTCGGAATTGTAAGCCGGTTTGCTTCGATAATCTGCTGTCCGATTTTTACAACTTCAATCACTCCGACAAAAACAACGAGCGAAGTCGTCTTTATCATTCGCGTAATAAGATTCATCGAAAGCGGCAAGAGCGGACGAAGCGTCTGCGGAATTATTATATAAAAGAAAATCTGTCGTTCAGTAAGCCCGATTGCGCGACCGCTTTCGTACTGGTGCTTTGGAACACTTTCAAGCGCACCACGAACCAAATCTCCCATCTCGGCTGTTCCCCAGAGTGTAAAAACCAGAATGCTTGCAACTTCGCCGCTCAAAGAAATATTGAACATTCTCGTAAGCCCGTAATAGGCAAGAAACAAAAGAACAAGCTGCGGCATAATTCGCATAAACTCAAGATAGATCTTGCAGATCGTTTTTACAAAACGATTCTTTACCGTCATCAGCATTCCAAACAAAAATCCGAGAACGACAGAAAAAGCAACTGACACAAGCGCAATCCATACTGTGACCCAGAGTCCGCCCAGCAGGCGTAAAGAATTGGTGCCCATTGTAAGAACGCCAAAGGCCTCCCTGATTGCTTCTATCATATTTACACTAGTGTCCGAACTGAGCATAACGAATTCTCCTTTCAGCAAATGAAGCAATCAAAGAAACAGGAAGCAGCAGAATAAAATAAGCAACACACAAAAGCAAAAGCGATTCTTCTGTTTTGTAATAAAGTCCAATTAAATCCTTTGCAACGTACATCAAATCTGCAAGCGCCACCGCAGAAAAAACCGAAGTCTCTTTTATCATAAACATCACGTTTGCACAAAATCCCGGAATCGAAACCGAAATCGCCTGAGGCAAAATTACATATTGAGTTACCTGGCGCGAAGTAAGTCCGATGCACTGTGCACTTTCAATCTGGACTTTAGAGACAGATTCCAGTGCCGAACGGAACGTTTCTTCCATGTAACTTCCGCCTAAAAAAGTAAGGCCGATTATCGCACACTGAACCGAGCTTAATTTTATTCCCATTCTTGGAAAAGCAAAATAAAGAAAAAACAGCTGAATCAAAAGCGGAGTATTGCGCGAGAGTTCTATATAAGCATTGGCAATCCATTTTAAAACCGGAACCTTGTAATATTTTACGAGCGCGCAGACAAGTCCAAGTGCAATCGATAAAAGTATTCCGATGAGAGCAAGCTTTAATGTAAGGCTAGCCGCTTCGACATACATAGGGATTACTTTTTGAATAAACGAAAAATCCATTTTTATAATATAATGGAATACGGAATTAGCGTAAAGACTCCGGCCGCTTCCGAACGCGCGGGCGAGCTGATGAGATCGCACTATTTACGAGGCCGCGCGGTTAGCTGCGCGCTTTATTTTATTCTGATATTCGTAATTACGCACTGATCGCCGGTGAGGACAGCGTAAATTTGCGGTGGCATTTCTTTGATGATGGTTTCGCTTCGGATAGAAATACCGCAGTTTTTTGTAAGGACAGTGATTCTATCGCCTGTCCGGCGAAATTTAACCGTGCAGTCAAAGCCCTTTTTATTCATCTCTTTCCAGTCAGCCCAGCCGGTAAATTCTTCACCGCGATTTATGATAATACTGTTTTCTGCATAATTATTGTCTTCCCAGTTTTCACCGTCAATTCTGATACATACGTATTCCTTAAAATTCTTTCCACCAGGAATTTTATCATCAGAATAAAACAGCGTAACAAACGGACAATGCCATATAAGACGCGCTGTCGGAAAACTCTTAGTATGAAAGCTTATTTCCATTCCGTCATCAACCGGAATCGCCTCAGAAAAAGTTGTACGCCAGCCGTCAACCTGAATGTTTGGAATATCACCTTCAGGGCCCTCGATATAGCTTACCTCCGGCGCAATACGAGGAATATAATTTTCATCGATAGATTCATCTGTATGAATAATATTAAGATTAGAAAAAATACAATGCGCACCGGTAAGACAGATGTATGCAAAGCGCGAATTATCCGGCAAAGCAATCGTAACAATCGCAGTCTGATATTTACAGTTAATCTTTATAAGCACATGATCGTTCCATTTAACGACCTCGCCGTCAAAATCAATTCCTTCGCTGTAGTCATCAGACCAGTCTTTTCCGTTCCATGCACTTTCGTTCTTAATAATATTCGCGTGAACTTTTCTAGCCTCTTTTTTCTCTGCCTTACCGTCAAAATCAATTCTTGCAAATTCACAGTAATTCATCTCTACAGTCTGTGCATCATTAAAATGCGCACGTCCATCAAGAGAATCAAACACCACCATTTTAAACAAGGCGTCCTTTGGAACAAACCCTTCCTGAACCTTGCAGCGTATCTTAAATCGTGTAATCTGAGGGGCAACAAAAAGACTTTCTGAAAAATCAGAATCTTTTTCAAAACAGCTGAAACGTTCTTTACCAGAAAGATTTACAACCTGAGTATGTTCCTTTAACTGATATTCTGTATCACTGTCAATTAAATGAAGCATTCGTTTTGCAAATGCAGGATCAAACTGATAACCCATTCCCTTTACAATCTCTTCGCGCACCTTGTGCTGAGGAATCGGATCGCGATAACTGCGCTTAGAAGTCATAGCGTCATAAGCATCTGCAACCGCAATGATTCTTGCAATCTCCGGAATATCATCCCCCTTAAGATGCTCAGGATATCCGTGGCCATCGTAGCGCTCGTGATGATAGTTTGCCCCGATTGAAAGATACGGTGAACTTACAATACTTGAAAGAATCTGTTTTCCAATTACAGGATGCTTTTTAATTTCTGCAAATTCTTCATCCGTAAGCTTTCCTTCTTTATTAATGATACTGATCGGAACACCAATTTTTCCTACATCATGTAAAAGACCTGCAAAGTAAACCTGCCAGCAAAACTCTTCGCTCTTTCCGGAAAGCATTGCAATCTTCTGAGAATATTCAGCAACACGAATAGAATGTCCGTGAGTATATTCATCTTTGGCATCTATTGCATTTGCAAGAGCCGTTGCAGTCTGTTCGAACATTGCACGAGAGATTCTCTGCTGTTCTTTTAAAAACTCAATATCTCGCTGCTTTGATTTTTCAACCGTTTCATTTAAATCAAGAAGACCAAGAATATAAACAGCAATTGCAGTTCCTACACAGGTAATATTCGTAAAAGAAATTCCATAAACAAATATCTGAATCACTGTTGCAAGCAATGGAAGCACCGCAAAAATAATAAGTGAACAGCTGATTAACGGCCTGAATCTTTTAAAATATTGAACGATTATCGATATTTCTAAAAGCACAACAATCAGGGGAAATAAATAACTTAAATAAATTCCTTTTTCACGCTTATAACAATTATACGCGTCAAAGGAATAATAAAAGTTCGTATACTGTGATGCAATAAGAAGAATAATTGCGCAGATTATAAAAATATTACAGAGCTTCAAACGAAGCGGACATTGTTTTAACCCACCTTCGTTCATGCACAAATCTATCACATATGCATTAAAAATAAAAAGAATAAAAACAGAAAAAAAGAATACGGCAAAATTACAGATTCTTACCATCCAGAATCCAAGCTCAGAAGTATTGCCGCGGTATATATATGAATATCTGTCTGAAATCAAAAGAAGCATGGCGGTAAGTTCAAGACAGATTAAAATTATTCGACGTTTTTTTGAAAAAGCTTTTGTGATGTAAACAAAGAAAGAAAGCATTCCGCAAATACATGCAAGAACAAGCATTAATTCAAGCTGATTCGCTCTAAGAAACTCAAACAAAATAAATTCTCCGTGCTTTAATTATAGCACGATAGAAGTATTAAGTCATATTTTTTTAGCGTAAAATCTTACAAATTGAACAATTTTTTTACATTGTCATCAACAATCAGAGATAATTCTTCAGCGCTTATTCCGCGGATTTGCGAAATAAAATTATAAGTATTTTCAATTAAAAGTGGAGTATTTTTTTGTCCTCGGAATGGAACCGGCGCAAGATAAGGTGCATCAGTTTCAAGTAAAATTCTATCCTGTGGAACATAACGCAAAAGCTCTCCCATCTGTTCCATCTTTGATTTTTTTGTATAAGTTACAGCCCCGCCAAATGCAAGATACCAGCCACGCTCTAAAAAAGCCTTTGCTTCTTCTATGCCGTAGCTGTAGCAGTGAATAATTCCATTGTCATAATCACATTCTTTTATGCATTCAAGAGTTCCTTCAAACGCATCGCGCGAGTGAACAATTACAGGAAGCTTATACTTTTTTGCAAGCTCAAGCTGCATGCAAAACATTTCTTTCTCGCCATAAAAAAGTTCAGAATCAAAATCGCTTTCACACCTTCCGTCAACTCCCGACGGGTTCCAGTGATGGTCAAGACCGCACTCACCTACTGCGCAAAGCTTTTTGTAAAATGAATCAGGTGAATTTAATGCAGCGGTAATCTGTTTTTCAAGCAGGGCAATCTGGTTTATACGATCTTTGATTGCTTCTGGAGCCGGCCAGATTCCGGCAGAAAAATAAATAAAGTTTTTGATTTTATTTTGAATATTTACATCGCTGATTGAATTAACCGAATCGAGAATTAAATTCTGGCGCGACAAAAGTTCGTCACAATGCGTGCCTATATCAAGCGCAAAAAAACAGTCGCGTTTTGAAAGCTCAGATAAAATTACAGGGCGCTGATCTTCGTCCATCAGGTTAAAATGAAAATGCGTATCCGAAAACATATTCCGCATTATAGCAAAAATTGCCAGCACGCGAAAAGTGCTGTATAATTATTTTATGGCAAATAAATTTTCTGACACAATGCTTACGTTTTCTAAACAGTTTTCCAAATTTAAAAATTCAGGCAGAGAAGAACCAGTAAAAAGCGAGACTCCAAATCAAAAGCTTCAGAAACAAATTGACAATTTTGAATCAGATCGTAAATCGCGCATCGAACGTCAATATGATTCTTATAAAAATCCAGTAAGTCAGCAGATAGAAGAAGACGAAGAAAATCTTATCAAAGCCTATAATCTTTTTAAAGGCGCACTTGATCTTAACAGCGCTTCAGGCGACGAGCAAACTCATTTAGAAAGCCTTCGCGTCGCTTCGCCTTTAACACAAAAGTCAGAATATATCACAGGAAGTGCCTTCTGTTTTTTGCGTCTCTGGTTTTTAGAAGCTCACGCAGACGCGACTCATGTTCCGGTTGTTGCAAAACACAACGAAAATTATTTTATTGAATTTATTCCTAAAGACGAGTATCAGTTTACTTCAATGGAAAAAGAAATCATGCAGATTACAGCGACGTGCGCCCTCTAAAACTTCTTGCAAGCGTAAGCTTATCTGCGTACTCAAGATCTCCTCCAACCGGAAGCCCTGACGCAAGGCGCGTCACTTTAATACCCGCAGCCGCCGCAATCATTCTCTGAAGATACAAGGCTGTCGTGTCACCTTCTACCGTTGGATTTGTGGCAATAATAATTTCTGTAACGCTGCCGTCAGAAATCCGCTTAAGCAAAGATGCAATGTTAAGCTGGTCAGGACCAATTCCATCCAGCGGCGAAATGATCCCGCCAAGAACATGAAAAAGGCCGTTAAACTCATGCGAGCTTTCGATTGTTGCAACGTCCTGCGGCTGCTCAACAACGCAGATTACAGAACGGTCGCGCATTGTATCAGTACAGATCGGACATGGGTCACTTTCGGTCCAGGTTCCGCAGATTGAACACGGCTTTATTTTTTCCTGAAGTGAATTAAGCTGCGATGCAAACCGTTTTACGTAAGCAGAATCTGCTTTGAGAATAAAATTTACCAGGCGCCCCGCAGACTTTTTTCCAATTCCCGGAAGCCTCGAAAAACTTTCTGTTAATTCATCGATTGCGTTCATAAATAACCCCACCTCAAAATCGCAAAACGCGGCACAAAAGGCAAACGCCGTTTCCACTAAATCGCGACGCTTCCACTTAAAAAATCAAAGTCCCGGGATTCCCATACCGCCAAGCATTGGACCGTATTTTTCTTTTATTGCTTCCTGAATCTTTGTAAGCGCGTCATGATGAGCGGCAATAATCAAATCCTGCAGCATCTGAACATCGCGCGGATCAACACAAACCGGATCAAGGCGGACAGCAGTCACTTCAAAGCGGCCGTTTACAGTTACGTTTACAATATTTCCGCCAGAGCTTCCTGTCGCAGTAATTTCTTTTAATTCTTCCTGAACATTCCCAAACTGTTCTTTTAACTGATTTATATTTTTAAGCATGTCGAATGGATTCATTACTGTCCTCCCACAATAGAACCTTTAAAAGTCTTTGCAATCATATTTACCTGCTCAGGAATTTCGCGTTTTACCGCGGTCTCTTTGCGCTCAATAAGATTTATTATAAAGAGAATTTTTTCTCCAAGTATATTAGAAATACAGTCCGCAATATCACGGCTTTTTGCTTCAAGCTGAGATTTTTGAAACGAAGACTCAATCGAAGTTTCAATACAATTGCCTTTTAAAAACCAGTCCCCAGTCTGCATAAGACCCGCGCTGATAAACGCATCGTCAATCGACATCGTGGCAATTACCTTTGCCTTAACCGCGTCCATTGACGCACCATCAGCGCCGCCCGCATTTGAAGTGGAAGCCGCGCCCGCATTACCGCCGGCGTTAAATCCTGCACCTGATGCTTCACCGCCCATTGAACCGCCCGGCGCACTTACATCTACCGGCGCGTTTCCTGAAGTATCGCCAGACTCACTCTCCGGCGCATACGCAAACTCATCAGGAGGCAATTCCTGCGGAACGTATTCATCATCTGCTGCCGCTGTTGTTTTAGGCGGCAGGGCACCGCCATTAAGAAAAGGGTTTTCTTTCTCCTGGTTTGCATTCGAGCCGGAAGGCGGCGCAAACTCCTGTCCGTTATTCTGAAGGGCCGCAAAGGTTGCCATCTTTGGCGCACCAAAGGCCGGAGAACCCGCTCCCGAAGCTCCGCCCGGAGACTTAAGCTGCATTGCCTGTGCCGGTTCACTCTGGGAAGCCTGCATTTGAGCATTTTGACTAGCAGCGCCGGCTCTTGAATAAGAAAGTGCGCCGTTTGCCGATTCAGCGCCTTGCGCACCCTGCAGCGATGCACCCTGTATCAAAAGCGCATGAGCACTATCAATTGCTTTTTTAACCTCTGCCGGGCTTACATATTCACTAAGCCAGCAAAGCTTACTGAATGCAAGTTCAATCTCGTAGCGAGGCGAAAGCGAATATCTTATATCGCGATAAAGATTTAAGAAAAGCGAAAGACCGCGTTCAATCTGGATAGAATTCCATCCGGCCAGAACTTTTTTACTATAGCGCTCGGCTGCCTGACCCAAAAGCGATTCTTTTGTAATTCCACTTTTTATAAGAAGAACACTTCTTAAATAATCTGCGCTGTTTGTAATAAGCTGTTCAATCGAAATTCCTGCCTGAAGGAATAAATCAAGTTTTTCTGTCACTCCAACAGGATTTTTGTCGATACAATCGTCAAAAATTTCGTTTAAGCGTTCAGTTCCGACAAGACCAAGCTTGTCGCGTATTTTTTCGTAAGTAATGTGTCCATCACTGAACGCTGCAACCTGATCAAAGAGAGTATATGCATCGCGCATACTTCCTGTTGACTCGCGGGCAATCCAGTAAAGCGCCTCGTCCTCAGCAGTAATTCCGATGTCTTTACAAGCTTCAGAAAGCTGTTCCTTGACTTTTTCAATCGGAACAAGCCTAAAGTTAAACTGCTGACAGCGGCTTTTTATAGTCGCAGGAACTTTTTGAATTTCCGTTGTCGCAAAAATAAAAATGACATACGGAGGTGGTTCTTCGATAGTCTTTAAAAGCGCGTTGAATGCACTCGTTGTAAGCATATGAACTTCGTCAATAATATAAATCTTGTAACGGCATGAGTTTGGCGGAAACATTACCTCGTCTTTTATCTGACGAATGTCGTTTACACTTGTGTTAGAAGCACCGTCAATTTCGATAACGTCAAGGCTTGAGCCCTTTGTAATTTCCTGACAGGTTGAACAGGTTCCGCAAGGAGTTGCAGTCGGTCCTGACTGACAGTTTAAGGCTTTTGCAAGAATGCGGGCTGTAGAGGTTTTTCCGCAGCCACGTGGTCCTGTAAAAAGGTACGCGTGAGCAATTTTGCCTGTTTCAATTGAATTTTTTAAGGTCGCCGCAACAAATTCCTGACCAATAAGAGAATCAAAGGTCTGCGGGCGGCGTCTGGTTGCTGTTACTTCATATGCCATGAATATAATATAGCGCAAAATCGCCCCTCCCGCAAGAGAAGAAAATTTGCGCTATTTTATAGGCCGTGCTATAATATAGTAATATTGCGAGCATATTGAGGTGGGGTTCGTGCTGCAATATCGAAGTGAGTTGAGTTTATGCAAAAAAGTGAACCTAAAGAAAAAGTCGGGCAGACGTCTAAACATTCTGTTTTCATCGTAAATTTTTCAAAGAAAGATGCGGCAGATCTTATAAAAATTCTTCCGTCTGACTGCAGCACTATCGAAATTCTTACCTTAAAAGAAATTCAACCTCAGCTGAAAAAATTCAATCCCTACTCCTCATTCATCATTTTAGATATAAACGACAAAACCGACAAATGCCAGAAATTCATCACAGAATTAAAGCAAAATCCAGAGACAGCAAACATTGCCGTCATAATTTCAATTGACCGCAGCAACGAAAAACTCGAAGATAAATTTATTGACCTTGGAATTACCGATTACATTTTTAAGCCGCACAACCCAAAACGTGTCAAAACCCGCGTAAAAAATATAATCCGCATGCTCGAAGCATCACACTTCTTGAATGAGCTTGAACATGACGAGCTGACAGGTGTCTACACAAGACAGGCTTTTGTACGCAAGGCAACAGAATATCTGTCTGCAAATCCTGACAAGGTATTTGGAATTCTCGGTTTTGATTTTGAAAATTTCAAACTTACAAACACTCAGTACGGCGAAGATAAATGTAATGAATTTCTTGCTTATGTAGGACATTCACTTTTGCAGAACATAGAATCAAACGTTACCGGTCGTTTTGGCGGCGACCAGTTTGTAATCATGTTTGAAAAAACAAAAAAGAACGATGTCCTTTATATCCGCCGGCTTGCGCGAAAGATTCTTGAATCTGCTCCGATTGAGCATCAGAATGTAAAAATCGGAATTTGTGCTCCAATCAGCAGCGACATGCCGATTGAACGCTACTGCGACCAGGCATTTCTTGCAATTAAAACAATCAAAGGCGTATACGGTCAGGATATTGTTGAATATAAAGATGAATTTCAAAATCAGCTTCTCGAAGAACAGCGTATTTCTGACAGTATGGAAGAAGCTCTCGTTAAGCAGCAATTTCAGGTTTACTATCAGCCTAAACACGAAACGATTTCTGGCAAAGTTGCAGGAGCAGAAGCGCTTGTCCGCTGGATTCATCCGGAATGCGGCTTTATGTCACCGGGACAGTTTATTCCGCTTTTTGAACGCAACGGCTTTATTACAAAGCTTGACAGTTACATAATAAAGAAAGTCTGCGCTGACATTAAATCATGGCAGAAAAAAGGGCTCCCGGTTGTTCCTATTTCGGTAAACATTTCGCGCCGCGATTATCTTGAATCCGGCTGGCTTGACAAGCAGCTTGAATACATCGACAAAATGGAAATCGATCATTCACTCATTCATGTAGAAGTAACAGAATCTCTTTATTCTGAATACATGGATTTGATTATCGACCAGGTTAAAAAGACCCAGAACCTCGGCTTTTTAATTGAGATGGACGACTTCGGTTCCGGCTATTCTTCGCTGGGTATGATTGCAACATTCCCGCTCAACGTAATCAAGCTTGACATAAGTTTTGTCCGTAACATTGACGTAAACGAAATCATAATCGAAAACATCATCAGAATGGCTCACAGCATGGGTCTTACGACAATTGCAGAGGGCGCCGAAACCGAGCGGCATTTTAAGGTATTAAAAAGCCTCGGTTGCGATCTTATTCAGGGCTATTGCTTTTCAAAACCGCTGCCAGTTACAGATTTTGAAAACTATCTTATTTCAAACGATACATCGGCCGTTCGGGGTAAAAAGACTGCTTCAACAAACGTAAAGGACAAAATCTCTCCGGGTGGACGCGAAAACATTATTAAAGCCGTAAACGAAATTGCCGAAGGTCTTCCTGGCGGATTCTTTTCTTACCACGCTGATGAACGGCGTGAGATTATTTCAATCAATCAGGAACTTTTACGAATTTACGAATGCGAATCAACCGAAGAGTTCAGGTCATTTGTAAAGAACAGCTTTAATAATATGATTCATCCCGATGACAGAGAAAAAGCATTTTCTATCATCACAAAAAATACTCAAAGTGATAACCAGATTGGAACATGCGAATACCGCATACAGTGTAAAAACGGCGATGTAAAATATTTAAAAGTCTATGGCCGTTCTGTGCGAACAGATATTTACGGGCAGGTTGTCTATGCCTTTGCAAATGACATCACTCAGGAAAAAATCCGCCGCAAAGAAGAAATGCAGCGCAACGAAGTTATCTCAGGCTTAAGCCGAAGCTACAATTCTATCTTTCTTGTTGACTTTGAAACCGACCAGATTATTCCTTACGCGTTGAACTCTGACTTTGGCGGCGTAATACGCAACTCGCTTGAAAAAGGCACGAGCTATAATCAGATAAGGATTGAATATGCCGACCGCTATGTCGCTGCAGAAGACCGCGAGCAGATGAAGAAAATCTCGTCAAAAGAATATATCACGCAGGAATTTAAAAATACTGACTTTTTCAGTTTTACATTCCACAAGATAAACAATGACAACACCTTTACCCTTATGGAGCTTTCGGTACGCAGACTCGCTGATGAAAAATCTGACGTACGCGCAGTTTTTGCATACAGACCTGTCTCTGAAAACATGATTCTGAAAGAACAGGAACGAAACAAAGAGCTTGTAGAAATTATTGACATGCAGAAAGAAAACGAAAAAGTCTACAAGGCTTCGTTAAAAGCGGCAAATGATGCAAAAGATACATTTATCTATAATCTTTCGCACCACATACGTAATCCGATGAACTCTGTAATGGGATTTATAGGAGAGGCATTACGTTCGGACAATGACCCTTCTGTAATGACTGACATACTTCATAAAATTCAGGAAGAAGGAATTTTCCTCTTGCGCCTTATAAATAACGTAATCAAGCTTTCACAGATTGGAAATGACGAGCTTAGAATAATTGAAATTCCAACAGATATTTCGGGAGCTGTAGAAAAAACTGCCGTCTTTGCCGCTCCTCTTGCAAAAGAAAAAAATATCAAGATTGAAACATGGAGTGAAATTTCTAACCCGTATATTTTCCAGGATATCAACAATACGGCTGAGGCTGTATTTAACATTATCACAAATGCAATCAACTTTACTCCAAATGGTGGAACCGTTTCGTTTGGACTCAGACAGTATCCGGGAAAAACTCTTGATACATGTATCATTGAGTTTAAATGTATTGACACCGGAATCGGAATGTCAAAAGAATCTCTTTCAAAGGTATTTGAAAGTTTTAAATGGCAGAATAAATATTTTGACAATTACGGACACACAATCGGGCTTGGCCTTGTAATTACAAAGCAAATAATCGATTTGATGCATGGAACAATTGATATTAAAAGTGAACCTGGAAAGGGAACAGAAGTCACGTTTATTATTCCACACAGATATGCAACAAAGGCAGAAGTCCTAAAAAATGAATCGCTTATCAAAAATACCTTTGACAAAATCCGTGGCTCAAAAATCCTTGTTGTTGATGATAACTATATCAGCCTTGAAGTTGCCCTGCCGATTCTTGAAGAAGCGGGCTTTACTGTAGACATTGCACACAATGGAAAAAATGCTCTGGAATTGCTTAAAAATTCTTCAAGCGATAACTATGATGTAATACTTATAGAATGGGATATGGGACAAAACGACAGCGTGCAGACAGCATACGATATACGCAGTCTGGATGATCCTAAAAAAGCATCGATTCCGATTATTGCGATGACAAACAGATCATCAGATATACTTGACCGTCAGCAGCTTAATGACCTTACATGCGGCTGCATAGAAAAACCGCTCAATATCTATAATCTTGTCGAAATCCTTGCATCAGTCTGGAAATAAAAAAACCGCGGGCTTTCTCCCGCGGCTCTTTCTTTGCCCCTGTAAGGGCGGACTTTAACCTGATGCAAAACCGGCAACGCTCAATTTACTTTTTCTGCTCACTTGGCTTAGACTTTGCACCTGCAACAGCTGCTGCCATCTTTTCAAGTGCTTTAGTCATATCGTTAACCATAAGAATCGGCTGTCCTGTAGCATCAAGTGTATCGCGCCAGAGTGAACCTTCCGGATCAACAGCGTTGCGGTGTGCAGTTACTGCCTTGATAGGAAGGTGTACAAACTTGTCATGAACAAGACCGATTACACACTTTGTCTTTCCTGCCATTGCAGCGTGAACTGCGTTGTTACCAAGACGTTCACAGTAGATTGAATCGCTTGCTGTAGTAACAGAAGCACGAACCTGATAAGAAGGATCGATATATTTAAGGTTGATTTCGATATTCTTTGCCTTGAAGTACTTTTCAATTTCACTCTTCAAGAATACACCAATATCAGAAAGTTTCTTGTTTCCAGAAGCATCTGTAGCACCTGTAGCCTGAAGAAGATCCTGACCTGCACCTTCTGAAACAACGATTACTGCGTGGCCGCGTTTTGCAAGACGGCGTTCGAGAGTTGCAAGGAATCCATTCTCTCCTTCCATTTCAAATGGAACTTCAGGAATAAGACAGAAGTTTGTCTCGTGACTTGCAAGAGATGCTGCAGTTGCAATAAAGCCTGCTTCGCGTCCCATAAGTTTTACAAGACCGATACCGTTAATTTGGCTTGCTGCTTCCATGTGAACGGCAGCAACTGCTTCTTTAGCACGCTGAACGGCTGTTTCAAAACCGAACGAACGGTCAATAAACATAAGGTCGTTATCTACAGTCTTAGGAATTCCAACTACTGCACATTTGATGCCGCGTTTTTCTACTTCGCAGGCAATGTCATAAGAACCACGCTGTGTTCCGTCGCCACCAAGAATAAAAAGCATATTGATTCCGTCGCGTTCAAGACAGTCAACGATATCGCTTACGCGCTGTCCGCCGCCACGGCTTGTTCCAAGATAAGTACCACCAATCTTGTGGATTTCATCTATAAGATAGCGGTCAAGCTCGATTGGTTCATAACCAGATTCCGGGAAAAATCCATGGAAACCAAACTGATAGCCTTTAATTGTCTTTACTCCGTAACGTGTATTAAGACAGCGTACAACTGCGCGCATTACATCGTTAAGTCCTGGACACAAACCACCACAAGTACAGATACCTGCTCTTGCATGAGCCGGGTCAAAGAAAATCTTTTCGCGAGGACCAGCCTTTTCCATAAGGTTTGAAGAATTAAGCACAATTGGCTTTGTCTTGTCAAAAACATTCACTTCTGCAAGAACGTAAGAATCATCGCTTACATAGTTTGCAGTGTAATCTCCATGAACTGTTGAAAGTTTGATAGGAGATGGAATCGTGCACGGGCCCAGTGTATCAATCGTAAAATCTAATTTATCGTTTTCCATAGAATTTTCGTCCTTCTGTCATATGATATTAATAGAAGAAATCTATTGGTATAAGAATATAGATAAAATTGATTTTATTCAATAGTTCATGCGGTACCTTCAATTCTTTACTAAAGTCACTTTTTCCCTTGCTCGCAGGCTGATATTTTACTATATTCTATATATATCACTTTTTTGCGTAAGGTGAATCTTACGCTGACACGGAGGGCTTTGATGAAAGCTGGAACAAAAAAAACATTAACTATTGTCGGAATCATTCTATTATGTGCATTTGCTGTTTACAGATTCTTTGGCGGAACTTACAACAAAATGGTTTCGCTTGATGAAGGTGTAAAAAGCCAGTGGTCTCAGGTACAGAATCAGTACCAGCGCCGCATGGATTTAATTCCTAACCTTGTAAGCACAGTAAAAGGCTATGCTAGCCACGAAACAGATGTATTTACACAGATTGCCGAAGCCCGCTCAAAAGCCGGCGGAGTTGTAAATGTAGATTCAGAAATGCTTGATGACCCAGAACAGTTTGCAAAATATCAGAAGGTTCAGAATGACCTTGGTGCAAGTTTACAGCGCCTTCTCGTAGTTACAGAAAATTACCCGGAACTTAAGGCAGACAAAAACTTTCTTGCACTTCAGGATCAGCTTGAAGGAACAGAAAACAGAATCTCAACCGAACGTCGCAAATATAACGAATCTGTCGAAGCATACAACAGATACATCCGTTCATTCCCAAAAAACATCATTGCAAACATGAACGGCTTTAGACAGAAAGCATATTTTACTGCAGCCGACGAAGCACAGACTGCTCCAAAAGTTGAATTTTAACAAAGCGCAGGACTGAATAGACATGAAAACTAAAACTGTTATAAAAAAACTCAGACTTGATAAAGACGGGTTTGAAAAAATTCAACTGGCAGTAAAAAACGCAGAATGCAGAACATCCGGTGAAATTGCCGTATGTCTTACTGCAGAAAGCTCTGACTATTCTGTCTGGGAGCTTTTTGCAGGACTTATCTGTTCTGTATTGTGCTACGCAGTAATGCTTCCGTTCTCGGGAAACATCAGACACTTTTACGAAAGCATAAACTGGTTAAGCCCGGAATGGTATCTGCCTGCAACCTTTGGAATTGCCGCATTTCTTGCAGTTCTCGTTTTCTTTTTCTTATTCAACATTCCATCTCTTGACCGTCTTATAATTCCTCAAGGCTTTAAAAACAAGATGGTTTCTAAAAAAGCATTTGCTGCTTTTGCCGAGACTGGAGTTTACTGCACAGAAAACCACAACGGTATTTTAATTTACGTTTCTTATCTTGAACGTCAGGTTCGTGTAATTGCTGACAAGGGAATCTCAGATAAAATTTCTGACAACCTCTGGCAGATTATTGCAGATGAACTTTCTGCAGAATTAAAAAAAGGAAACGGCGTTGCGGCATTCTGCGATGCAATTGAAAAATGCGGTCAGGTTTTGCAGGAGCATTTTCCGATTAAACCGAACGATGTAAACGAACTTCCTGACGGTCTTTTAATTCTTGAAAACTAAGGGGGAATTTTATGAAGACAAAAAAAATTCTTTCAGCTGTATTATGTTCTTTTGTCGCAGCATTTTCTCTCAGTGCCCTTACAGTTCCAGAACTTACAGGTCCTGTAATTGATAACGCAAGAATTATATCAGCCGAAAAAGAAAAAATTCTTGATGAAGAGCTCAGGGCAATTAGCGAGCAAACTGGCACACAAATTGTTGTTCTTACAATCGGCTCACTTGAAGGTCTTGATATGGACTCATATACAATGGCCGTTGCAGAAAAATGGAAAATCGGTTCTGCAAAAAATGATGACGGTGTAATTTTATTTGTTTCACTTAAAGAAAGAAAAATCCGTATCGAAGTCGGCTACGGTCTTGAACCTTCTCTGACCGATGCAAAATGCGGAATGATAATCCGAAACATCATGGCGCCAAAGTTTCAGCAGTCAAGATATGAAGAAGGTATCGTTGATGCAGTAACAGCAATTGAAGAAATAATCGGAGCAAAGCCTTCTGGTACTATAAAACTTGAACAGTCAGAACGAGAACCTGACAGCACGGCTTTTCCGATTGTAATGTTCTTTATTTTATTCTACATCATAATGATTTCCGGAGCACTTTCGACTAAGTTCAGGGGCTTAAGATGGCTTCCGTGGGCGTTCCTGTTTATGAACAGTGGAAAAGGACATTACAGAAGCAGCCATCATTCAAACGACTTCTTTGGCGGAAGTTCAGGCGGATTTGGCGGTGGCTTTGGAGGAGGAGGCTTCTCCGGTGGCGGCGGTGGCTTTGGCGGCGGTGGCGCATCCGGGGGCTGGTAGCACGCGGTGACTCCACTACCCCACCAGTATCGTCTATGCCGCGTGCCACGCGATTTTTCAAATCGCTGTATTCTTCCGCGTGCCACGAGAAGCGCGAACGTTCGCGATACCACGCAAAAAAAATGCGGCATAACGCCGCATTTTTTTTATCCCGCGATTTCTTTTCTGATGCGGTCGTATTCTTCTTCTGTAATCTTATACTTTGTATTAAAAATAATGCACGAAATTGTTATCGCAATTACCGGCACTAAAACAATTCCCATGCGAAGTCCAAATTTCTGAAGCGATGTCGCACCCGAAATAAAATAATCCGCTTTAGATAAAACTTCATTCTTTGCAATTTCGCCAAGCGCGCTCTGGTTTTCAAGATTACTGATATTCTGGCTTATCGAATAAATTCCACTTACAATCAAAACAAGATTTATAATTCCCTGATTAAGAGCGCTCGCAAGCTTTGCAGAAAAACTTCGCACCGTCGAAATAATACTGTCATGTCGCTCATGAAATTTATATTCATCGTACTCGACTGTGTTATTCAACATTACAGTCATAATCATACTGAATAGTCCCTGACCATAAAAAATTACAAAGCCGAGAATAAAAATCAGCGTAACGTTAAGCGGCAATACATAACCGAGCGAAAGGAACAGCATGTATGCAACAAAAAGCACTGCAGAAATAATCTTTAACAATTTCTGACGACACGCTATTTTTGTAATAAGCGGGAACGTAACCTGAGAAAGTAAAGTTCCGACAGCATAAATTACAGTGAATAAAAAGACAAGATTTCCGCCGTTAGAATAACCAAATTCAAAATAGAAAAAATTCATTCCAAAAAAGATTAACTGATTATTACCGACAAAAAACAAAACAGCGGCAATTCCACTTGCAACAAGCTGGTCATTGCGCTTAAAAATATTAAACATTCCGCCAAGCGTAAGTTTTTCTACATTGTCTTCTGCAGCGTGATGACGCTCGCGAACCCCAAAAGTCGTAAGAAGCTGAAACGCTATAAAACCAAGAGCCACACAGAGCGCAACAATGCGGTAAGCGTTAACGGCATTACCCGCAATCACAACAGGAACAATTCCTGCAACAGCAAACTGTCCGACGCTGATAAAAATGCTCATCAGAGTGACAAGAGTGTTACGTTCTTTTGGATCACTTGAAAGACTTGGCAACATTCCCCAGTAGGCAATGTCGTTCATTGTAAAAGTCATTCCCCACAAAAGATAACTTATTCCAAAAAACGCAACAAAGCCCCAGCCTGTTGGTCGAAAAGAAAAGAGCGCAATTATTACAAGCGCATTTAAAATCGCACCAGAAAAAATCCAGGGCTTATATTTTCCGATTTTAAAACGACAGTTTTCAATTATGATTCCCATCAACGGATCATTAATCGCATCCCAGACAAGGCACACAATCATTATTGTAGAAATTGCGGCAAACTGCGCAACCGTCAGCTTCATTGTGTACTGAATGTAATTAATAAGATACATGCTCACCAAAGCGTAAGCGGCATCACGACCTGTTGCACCAATTGTGTAGCACCACTTTGTGCGTGAATCTAACTTTTCCATAATAGTAAAAACCTCTTTTTACTATTATATATCCGCATCAAAGCGTGCGCAAATTATTTCTGAAAAATCGACTGTCGCGCGTTTTTTTTTCAGCGACAAGATAAATTATTTCTTTTGTGAAGGGCAGGATTTGTGCTGGGCGCATGCATTGCAGCCTGCGCAGGAACCACAGCTGCAGCCGGCGCTCTTTCCCTGCTTTTTATTCTTTATAAGTGAATATAATATCGCAGCAACAACTCCAGCTAAAATTAAACTTACAACTATGGTTCCAAACATTTTATTTCTCCAATTAAAAGCTTTTATTACTATAAAGCAAATCGCGCACTTATAAAAGCAGTACTCAAATCTTTATAGGTTCCATACTTTCCTTTTTTCTCAGGACCCGGAATAAAAATGTAGGCACCTGCAGAAAAAGTAAGCTGATCTGATATGCTGTAATTTACCGAAGGATAAATCACGCTGTCAAAATCATTAAGGCCAAGCAATGCAACAAGATTTAATTTTAAGGTTTCATTCAGCAAAGTTTTTGAAACGCTGAGTGTCACTCCGTGAGTATATGGTGTCTCGCGGTCAAGTGAATCAATGTTTCCAAAAACATAATCGCAGTAGTATTGCGCAGTTATAGTCCAGCCCGTAGGCATCCAGTCAACTCCCGTCAGTGCCGAAAGCTCATTACGCTGTTCAAAAAAATCTACCTTTGCAGGCGAAGTTCCGTTCATTGCCGCTGCAGTCTGAGCCGCAATCTTTTCTTTTAAGACTGACTCCGACGACTTTTGAAAATATCTGTCCGGAAAGAACGCAGCCTCTAACCGGATTACAGTTTCGCCGACAGGAATTGCCGCATCTGCTCCGATCATCGCAACGCGTTTGTATTCACCACTAACAGAAAGCCCTGTCGGAACAGTCGGCGTTGAAGGCGCTCCATAGCTTAACGTGTAGTCAAACAACGGAATATTATCCCAGCCGTAAAATCCGTAAAGTGAGATATCAAGCGCAGAAAAATATCCAGAAAGCTTTGCTCCGTATTCACCGTTCCAGATTGCAACTTCAGGCGCTGTAATATTTCCGATTGATACAGGAAGCTTTAAAGTCGTACCGGCTGACGGTACGGGAAAATCAACAGATGATGGTATTACAAATCTTTTGAGTGGATTTCCGTCATCGATAGGGAGTGCAGTTGATGTGACAAAAGGAATCCACCAGATGTCGGCCGCAAAAGAGTTTACGTTAAACGAAACTCTTACGGCGTCAACTGCAATCTTTGCTTTATCAATTGCCATCTGTGCAAGACTCTGCATATTTTCAGGACAGATGATATTTGTTACATCAATTCCATCAGCCTTACCCCATGCAGTTTTCTGGCGGCCAATGCGGATCCCCCAGAACGAACTTGTGTAATCCGCCCAGAGCTCACCAAGATTAAGATTAAAACCATAACCAAAATTTACTCCGGCGCCACTTCCTGTAACTCCACCGCCACTCAAAGCACTTCCATTAATTGCTCCGTTAAGCGCGCGAGCTGCATCATACGAAAGCGTTGCTTCGGCATAAGCAGAAGTGTTCCCGTAATACGCATCAAGCTTTGTCTTAAACGAAGTATCTCCGATAGTAAAGCGGCCGCTTGCGCTGTCTGTATCAGTCCATGGCAGTGCAGCTCCCCAGCGAGTTTCTATATCGCAGGAAAAATCTACACCACCTTCTGCACTCAACGGAACTGCAGAAGCGACCAAAACAATAAATGCAAAGGCAAAATTAAGATATTGTTTTTTCATACAGGCCTCGCATTATCTGATTCTTCCTTTCTCCAGAGCCGCAACTGTAAACAATGAGTCATCCATATCTGATGAATTATAAACAATATTTTTTGTTTCAATTAAAGACCATGTTCCTGTCTGAACATTTTCCATTTTCATTTTCTGTGCAGTTGTAAAACCTGCAATAGTTGTAAAGTCAGTGCAGGTAAGAACTCTATGGAGTTGATTCTGTCTGTCGTAAAATTCACACTTACGCATAATGTAATCTGACTTTCCGATATAAGTAATGTAACGAGGATCTTTTTCTGTGTGCGCTTTACTGATGCATTCAACTTTGTAGCATGCAACACCGTCTACAGTTTCTTCTCCAAGAAGTTTGTAGTCATACTTACTGAGGCTTCGGTCGCCCATGTCCTGATATGTAAAATCAGTTCCCATAAAGCTTCCTTCACTCTCACTACCGCTGCTTGCAATACGGCGTGTCTTTTTCATTGCCGGCATATAAAGCCAGTTATCAGAATCTTTATTGTCATCGTCGTAGTCAAACATAAGATAACCTGTTCCTGCAACATCCTTTGGTGTTGTAAAAACGATTACTTCTTTTTTTACATCACCATAGTCTTTGCTTTTCATGATGACTTCGCGGATTCTGTCCGAGCCTTTTTTTGAATGAATCGTAAGCGTTGCTGTTGATGAAGAAGTTTTTGGTTCTGGAACTTCATCCGCCTTTTTCATAATGTCGTAGCCTGTAAGTGACTGCGCAAAAACCGATGCCGAAATTAAAAATGTCGAAATTGCTAAAACTGATCTTTTCATTATTTTTTCTCCTTGCCAAATGGCTTTGTTATATATAAAAGAACTGGTGTTACTGTGTAATCTGCAATCAATGCACTTCCAAGACCGATGATAGAAAGATATCCAAGGCGCACAAGAACATTCATCGTGCTGAACAGAAAGATAAAGAACATCGCACAAAGAATGATTGTTGTCATAATCATTGTCTTTCCAATCTCGCGGTAAGAAGCAAGAATTGCGCTCTTATAATTTCCTGTAAGTTCAAAGTGATATTTAATGTGATTTGTAAAGTGAATCGTATCGTCAACCGCAATACCAAGAATCATCGGCATGATCATTGCAGTAATCATATCAAGATTAACGCCCGCATAACCCATAACACCTCCGATTAAAACAATCGGTGCTACGTTTGGAATCATTGCAATAATTCCTGTTCTGAGCGAAGTGAATGCAATTATCAAAAGTGAAAGAATTATAATAAGCGATGTTCCGATTGATTTAATAGAACCGCGCACAAGTTTGCCGTTCATTACTGCATACTGCATTACTTCTCCGACAACACCTGCATTTGTCGCATCAGGGAAAAGTTCTTTAACCCATTCAGAAACCTGATTCATATTTGCAACACATTCTTCTCCATCGTAGCCCGAAAGCTCAACATGAAGATAAGCTGCCTTAAAATCTTCGCTGACATAATCATACAAATCTGAACCACCAGAAATTTCGTATAAGAACATAATCTGACTTACAAGATCCTGATCATCCGGAATTACATAAAAGTCTGAATTATCGCTGTTTAACGTACGGTTCATTTCTTTGATGACCTTTGTTACAGAAGAAACACGTTCCTTTCCGTTAGAAACTTTTGTCATACTCAAAGTTCCAATACGGCGTGAAAGTTCATCCATATTTTTAAGCACTTCAGGATTTTTAATTGAATCTTCTTCATCATATTCAATTAAGACTTCGTAACTGTACTGACTTCCAAGCTGACTACGGGTAATATCCATAAGTCGTTTGATATACGGAGTGCGCTCACCCATCATCTCAGAATAATTCATGTTAACCTTTATCTTAAAAATTCCCGGAATACAGGCAGCCATTACAAGAGCACTGACTGCAACTGTGATCCATTTTTTATTAAGAATTGAATTTCCCATTACTTCTACACGAAGATCTGCTTTTGTAGAACCTGCAGTATCAACAAACTTTGGATCAGGTTCTTTGTTTTTTCCAAAACTGTAAAGACAAGGCAAAAGAATCATTGTATAAACAAAGACTGCAAAAACTGCAGCGGCAGTAATTCCACCGACCCAGCGCATCGGCTTGATTCCAGCAGAAAGGAACGAAAGCATACCGCCCATTGTCGTGATTACAGTAAAGAACAAAGCCCAGCCGGAATCGCGTACACCAAGTATGATTGATTCTTTTCGCTTACCGGTTTTTCTAAAGTACATCTTAAAGCTGTTGATGTAGTGAACGGCATAGCCGACAGCCAGTGCCATCGCAAGAAGAACCGTAACAAGAATCATTGTGTTGTTGCCTTTAATTCCAAGCCATGCAGAATAACCAAGAGTCGTAAGAATTGCACCCGTTGTTGCAACAGCCGGAACAATTACACCACGCAGAGAACGGATGAATACTACAAGGAAAACAAGCATTACAACAAAACCGATTGCAATGCGTGAGATACACTGTTCAATTGTTGCCGCTTCTTCTTCGTATTCTGTATAAGAAAGACCTGCAGGACGGATTATCCATTTGTCAGATTTAAATTCATCTGAATTAAAAATCGCCATTGCAGGAGGCGCAATTTTTTGCATTGCTTCATCAAGTCCTTCTGAATACTGTTCAAGTTTTACAAATACCCATGTTTCGGTACAGTCTTCGCTTACAAGAACATTTACAAGCGACTCGCGGCTTAAAATAAAATCGCGCTTTTCATTTATTGCTTTTATATCAAAAGACCCATCCGGATTTTTAGGAACGCCGTCTTCAAACGGACTTGTAACTTCAAAGCCATCTTCTGTACCGATTGGAACTGAAAGTTCCATAAGGGATGTAATGCTGTCTGCATAAGTAACTTCGTTTAAAAGTCTTTCACCGAGTCTGTCGATCATTTCAAGACATTCCGGATCAAATACATTTTCTGCAGTAATATGTGCCATAAGTGTATCTGTTGAACCAAAGATGTCTTCAAAGTGATCCTGATTTCGTTTTACCGTATCCCAGTTGTCAAACCAGTCTTCTTCGCCGTTATCAAGTTTAAGACGCGGAAGCCCCAGACAGCCGATAACCGTCACAAGAACAAGAGCTGCTATAAAGCCCCATCGGTGCTTTACTTCAAAGCGGCCGAATTTTTCAAACCAATCATTAATTTTTTTGACTTGCATAAATACCTCAAAATCTCCTATACAGTTTTACATTGATATTATTTGTTAGTTTTATCTAACTTTTCTGATAACAATGTTATCTTAGCGGTAACACTGTTATCTTGTCAATAGAATTTTGCAAATTTTGATAACATTGTTATCATTTTTTATTGACAATTAAAGAAAAATCCCTGTAAAATACATCCATGAGCGAAAGTGCGTCAGAAACAAAGAAAAAAATCTTAGAAAGCGCAAAAAAAGAATTTCTCGAAAAAGGCTTTATGAATGCTTCGCTGCGTACAATTGCCGCAAATGCAGAATTAACAACCGGCGCGATGTACCGCCATTTTAAAGATAAAAACGCCCTCTTTTGCGCTCTTGTTGATGAAGCAATCGAAGTAACAACAAAGACTGTTATGCTGGCTGACGTGATGAACCACTCAAAGCTCGGGCATCCTGTTTCTGAAGAACATTTTGAAGAAGAAAGAAAAGCAGAAAAAGAACTTCTGGATTATATTTATTCACACTTTGATGCCTTTGAATTGCTGCTTACAAAAGCCGCAGGAAGTACTCATGAAAATTTTCTTGAAGAAATCTGCGACCTTTATACAAAGAACTGCGCAAAGACCTTTATCTGGATGTATGAACAGAAAATCGTACCAAAAAAAATTGAAGGAATGACAGTCCACGTAATCGCTTCGACTCTGATAAATTCTTTTGCTGAAATTGTTTTACACAAGATGTCAAGAAAAAAGGCCGTGACCTTTATTGAAAATATTACAGAGTTTTTCCGATTTGGATGTCTTCATATGATGGGCGTTACGTGTGAAATTCCCCACGACGATAAATAATATCGCCGCAGGATTTTGTTCTGAGCGCGCAGGCTTTAGGATTGTACGTGAGATTTTGTCCCAAGCCACGCGGGCTTTAGGATTGTGCCGCGGGTCGCTGCCCGGTCTAGAAGAAAATTCCTTTTACGAAAATTTCAATTCCGATTCCGACAAGAATAATTCCGCCAACCAGAGTCGCTCTTGTACCCAGGCGCTCGCCGGCTTTTTTTCCGATTATCAAACCCGTTATACAGATTGCAAAAGTCACTACCGCAATTATAAGGCTTGCAGTAAATGCCATCAGCAATCCGTAATCTGCAATCGTAAAGCCGACAGAAAGTGCATCGATTGAAGTTGCAATTCCATGGATAAAAAGTGTCGCAAAAGAAAGCCGGACGGCGCCGTTTTTCATATTGTCGTTTTTCGCAGCGGCATTTACCGAAGCGTCGTTTGAAGCATCGATCTTTTGAACGACGCTTCTTTCGCCATCTTCTGCGCGACCTTCTTTAATTGCTTCGATAATCATCTTTCCACCGATGTACAAAAGAAGCACAAGTGCAATCCATGGAATAAAAATGTCGAACATAGAAAAATATTCTACAATGGTATGAACACAAATCCAGCCGATCATCGGCATTGCAAACTGGAAAAACGCGTAGATACCCGCAATAAAACACATACGCCCTTTTTTCAATCCAATCTCTGTCATTGCATTTGCAATCGAAACAGAAAAAGCGTCCATCGCAAGACCTGCGCCAAGCAGAATACTATTTGCAAAAAAAATACAATTCCATTCCATAAAAAAATTCTACCACCACTCAAAGAACATTCCGGCAAGAGGAGAAAAGACAATCATTATCACAGAAAAAGTAAATGACTCAATCGAAATAAGTGTTGCTCTCTGTTCTGATGGGAACATATCCTGTAAGATTGTGTTTGTTCTTACCTGCAACGCATCATCTGCAAAAGCCGCAAGAAAACCACCCAGCGCCATTATAGCATAAATTCCTGAATGTTCCATTACTATGCCAGACAGAATCACAATCGCAGCAAGGATAAAAATCACACGATAGCGTACATTCTTTGCGCGCAAAATAACTCTTGCACCAAGCACACCGCCTGCCTGCATCATTAAAAGTGCCGGACCCAAAAGCCAGCGCGGGATTCCAGCAACAGGAAGCTTTGCCTGAAGAAAGAACAAAAGAAGAATGTCCATTGCACCAACAAAAGAATTTGTAAACATCAAAAGCATCGCTTTCTTTGCTTCCTTCAAAAACAAAAAACTCTTTTTAAAGCAGTTTAAAATTTCGTGCCAGACATTTATCTTTTGTTTTTTTTCTTCAAGCCGAATTTCAACTAAACCAAACAGAACACTAAGCGATGCAATCGAAAACAAAATGCTCACAAGGTAAGAAATCTTGTAACCGAGCGTGAGCGAAAGTCCTGCGGCAAGAGTTGAAACGCCTTCACAGATACGATAAATCACAAGCTGATTTGAAGCATATTTTTCAAAACGACCTTCCTGACCGACAGACTTTAACGAATCGTACGCAAGCGCATCCCCAGAACCCGACGCAAAATTGTAACTCAGCGCATGGAACGCAATTGAAATACAAACATGCAAAAAGTTTGTCGACAAAACCATCACAACATCGCCGATAATCCGCATTATACTTGAAATTACAAGAGTCTTTTTTCTGCCAAAAACATCCGCAAGAACTCCCGAAGGAATTTCAAACATAATGCTTACGATATGAAAAACCGTTTCTGCAAAACCGATTTCTGCAAGTGAAAAACCGCGCGATGCAAGAATTGCAACCCACGCTCCGGAAAGAGAAAGCTGTCCCAAAACAGAAGATGTATATAATTTTCTTATTTGTTTTTTTATGCTGAACATATTTAATGCCGCCTTATTATTCAAACTTTTACAACGAGCAACGCTCTGAAAATAAAAGGGGCTTTTATAAATGTGTGGATTTTTTACGAAAGAAATCTTGAAAGACTGCAGTTTTTTGAAAAAAGCCCACTACCCCTATCGAGTGATAGAGAAATAGCATTTTTCTAATAATAAAACAGGTGTCTTCCACATAATAAATTTATTTTAAGGCTACACAGAGGAATTTGTCAAGTCAAAGTCAATGTTTTCACCAGACAAAAAATACATTAAAATATGAATATGGATTCAAGTGAAATTATCTCGACCTTAAAACGAGCGCCATATTTTAGTAAAGAACTCATTAAATGGTGGAAGGCATTATCCAACGAAGAAAAAAGTACTTACCTCAATACAACAATCGTCTTTGTTGATTCACATCGCGACAAATCGTTTTATCAGATTCAATCAGTTGTACAGGCAATCGTAAGGGCATTCTGTTATCAGAAAAATCGTGAATTAACTTATGAGCCGGAACTTTTTATTGAACAAAATCAGATTGAAATTCTTGAAGCCTGCGAGTGGATTTAAAACAGTTACTTTAAATCATAAAAATTTTCAAGCAGACTTGAGTCATAAACCTTTGGAAGTGTTGATTCGCGGACTTTGCGCCATAAAGTTGCGGCGACTTTAAGCTTGTTTTTAAAACGCGCGGTAGCTGGATCTGCGCAAAAATCCTGTACGAACTTATTCCACTGAAGACATGATTTATCATAATGGGCGTAAGTTTTTTTACCATAAAAAATGTCGAGCAGGTCGCCAAGGGTAAATTTTTTGTCGCCGGTTTCACGTACTTTTCTGGCAGTTGCGACCATGTCGCTATTAAACTTAAAACGCGAAATCCCAGTCTGCTTAGAAAAGAAATCACGGAAACGCTGGCTAAATCGGAAGTTACAGGATAAAAGCGGCGTGTCTAAAGTAAGCAGAATATCATCAACGGCAGATTGCGCGCAGCTGCCAGACGAAACATCTGACTTAGAGAGAACTTTAACACGCTGCTTCTTTTTCGAACAGATCATATTTCCTTTAAAATATTCTTCGATATTATGATTAAGTTCAAGCTTCATTCCGCTGGAATCAATTCCAAGCCGACGGCAAATACGCAGCAATTCTTCGCGATACCAGTAATATTTTAAAAACTCTTCGTATGATTTTATTTTTTCAAACGGCGGACGTGTCATTATTTTTCCTTATGCGCAGTGATTATTGTATAACTGTAAGCATTCACCGTGATGATACAGCCTGCAATTTTAACATACCAGTTTTTTCCCTGGCGCGTGATATTTGCTTTAGCTGAATCGATTTTTGTACGGCACCAGATAACGACATCATCTACATCACTTCCCAATGAAAGATTTCGTCTTATGCGTTCAACACCCATCGGTGTCGTATGAAGTTTATCAAGATTTTCTATAAGAGCATTTTTGTAATCAAAGCCCATAACTCACCTCTCATAACAGAAATGTAGCATATAAAATGTGACAACAGTCTGTCATATTTAAATTTATTTTTTATATAATTCAGTAATATCGTTTGCCATCTCTAAAACTTTATCTTTAATTCCAGATGGAGAAATTATTTTTAAGTCTTTTCCAAAACTTACCAAAGTTCCTACAAGCCAGGGTGCATCGGGAGCCGTAAAAGTTACGGTAAGACTTTTATCCTTGTTTGTTTTAGTTTCTGAGCATGCAAAGGAATCCAAAAGATAAAACGCCTTAGAAGACGAAATTTTTGCCTTTATCTTTATTAAAGACGGCTCTTTTATAACTGCAGGACTTTTCTTTGATTGCGCATTTTTTATAGTCACGTTTGCGATGCGCCCTGTCTGTTTTACATTAAGCATTCGGCTAAGTTTAAAAAAGCGTTCCGCTTTTTTTGTCGTACACCAGGCACGAAGATACCACGCCTGACCTTTATAAATAAGCTTCCACGGATAAACTGTACGGTGTTCAGCTTTTCCTTCTGTGTTAAAATAATCAAATGTAATCTGTTTCTTTTTTAAAATGCTGTCACGCAGAGTGCCAAACAACTGGCGCACACTCTGACCTTCAGGACTCCACGGAGAAAAATCAACTTCAAGCCAGTCAGAATCAGTTTTTACAAGACGCGAAAGTTTTTCTTCTGCGCTTTTTGTCCCGGATAAACTTTCAAAAGCTTTTAAACTCGAAACAATTTCAAGTCTCTCTTCTTCTGAGAGAACAGTTTTATCAAGCGCATAATTTTCCGAAATCGCAATTCCACCACTGCGCCCTTTCATAGAATAAACAGGAACTCCAGAAACAGAAAGTGCTTCTATCCAGCGGTAAATCGTACGAGTCGAAACCCCGAACCGCTTTGACATTTCCTTTGCGGTTACTTGCTTTTTATCAATGAGGATATAGACAAATTCAAAAAGCTGATCAATCTGCATGAGTTTATTATAGCACTAAAATATGACATTGTAATGTCATATTTTTTTTAAATTTTTCTAGTGAATTGAACAATGTTATGTTAGAATATCGTTAAAAGGGAAAAGAAAATGTCATTAGAAAAAGCAAGGAGAAAACCATGTTCGATTTTAAATATTTCACACCAACAAAAGTTGTATTTGGGAAAAACACAGAAAGCAAAGTTGCTGACCTTATCAAGGAGTTCGGCGGAAAAAAAGTTTTGATTCACTACGGTGGAGGAAGTGTTGTGCGCTCGGGACTGTTGCAGCGCGTAACAGATATTCTGGACAAGGCAGGGATTACGTACGTTAAACTTGGCGGAGCTGTTCCTAATCCACATCTTGGTCTTGTGTACGAAGGAATTGAATTGTGTAAAAAAGAAAACGTTGATTTTCTTCTTGCAGTCGGTGGAGGAAGTGCAATCGATTCAGCTAAAGCAATCGGATACGGCGTAACTAATGACGGCGATGTCTGGGATTTTTACGACTACAAAAGAAAAGCAAATGCATGCCTACCGCTCGGAGTAATTCTTACGATTGCCGCAACAGGAAGTGAAATGAGCGATTCATCTGTAATTACAAAAGAAGAAGGTCTTGTTAAGCGCGGCTACTCAAGTGATTTTGGTCGTCCGCGTTTTGCAATCATGAATCCGGAGCTTACAATGACGCTTCCTGATTATCAGACTGCATGCGGATGTACAGACATCATGATGCATACTATGGAACGATATTTTACAAACGGCGGAAACATGGAAATTACAGATTCTCTTGCCGAAGGACTTTTAAGAACTGTAAAAGAAAATGCACTGATTTTAACCCGCGACCCCAAAAATTATGATGCGCGCGCAGAAGTAATGTGGGCAGGGAGTCTTGCGCACAACGGACTTACAGGCTGCGGTAACGACGGCGGTGACTGGATGACCCACAAGCTTGAACACGAGCTTGGAGGACTTTATGATGTTGCTCACGGTGCAGGTCTTGCAGCCCTCTGGGGAAGCTGGGCGCGTTACGTTTATAAAAACTGTCTTCCGCGTTTTAAAAAATATGCAATTAATGTAATGGGAATTTCTCCCGATGCAGGAAGCGATGAAGAAATTGCACTCAAGGGAATTGAAGCAACAGAAAATTTCTACCGCGAAATAAAAATGCCGACAAACCTCCGTGAGCTTGGAGTAAACGCAACTGATGAAGATTTAAAACTTATGGCTCACAAATGCGCAGTCGGTGTCAACGGCGGCAAAGGTTCAGCACGCTTCTTAAAAGAAGAAGACATGCTTGAGATTTACAAAATGAGCAGATAGGGATTATTCTGTCAATTGTGTTGCATAATTTTAACCAAGTGCTACATCTAAAATCATCATGAGTGCAAAGCCTGTCATAAAAGCAATTGTTCCCCAGTTGGAGTGCTCACCTTCTGCCATCTCCGGAACAAGTTCTTCGACAACGACATAAATCATTGCACCGGCTGCAAAGCTTAAAAAATACGGAAGAACAGGCATCACAAGACTTGCAATAAGAATCGTTATAAGTCCTGCAATCGGTTCAACTACTCCGGATAAAATTCCGTACCAGCATGATTTTGCTTTTGAAAGCCCGCGAGAATGAAGCGGCATAGAAATGATTGCGCCTTCCGGGAAATTCTGAATTGCAATTCCGAGCGCAAGAGTTAATGCGCCTGCTTCTGTAATCTGAGCAGAACCAGATGCCCAGCCTGCATATAAAATTCCAACTGCCATTCCCTCAGGAATATTGTGAAGAGTGACAGCCAGAACCATCATCGTTGTTTTCTGAAGTTTACTTTTTACGCCTTCCTGAGTTTCATCAAGATGCATATGCGGAACAGTTTTATCAAGAATGAGAAGAAACACCATTCCAAAACAAAAACCAACTGCCGCAGGAACAAACGCAAGCTTGCCGCGATCTGAAGACATTTCCATAGACGGAATCAAAAGACTCCAGACAGATGCAGCAACCATAACACCTGCTGCAAAGCCCGAAAGAATTTTCTGAATGCGAGAATCCAGTTCTTTTTTCATAAAAAAAACAAGAGCTGAGCCAAGCGCAGTCCCAATAAACGGAATCAAAAGTCCTTTTGCAATAATTAAGTTCATGAGAATATTATATCACATTTATTGATTTTATAAAAATCAGTTGTTGATTGCCTTTATAATGCTGTCAACGTTTTTAATTATCGCGCCTGCAATCTCTGGTTTATTCATTGTGTAAATGTGGATTCCACGCACGCCATTTGAAACCAAATCAATTATCTGGTCCGTTGCATATGCAATTCCAGCCTGCATCATCGCCTCTGGAGAATCACGGAATCGGTCGCAGATAGAAAGAAGCTTTCGAGGAATATATGCATTTGATAAATCAATCATTCGCTTAACCTGATTTGCATTTGTAATCGGCATAATTCCTGCAAGAACAGGAACATGAATTCCTGCCGACTGAAGACGATACAAAAAAGAATAAAGCATATCGTTATCAAAGAACATCTGCGTTGTAAGAAAATCAACTCCGGCATCAACCTTGTATTTAAGAAGTTCTATATCAACTTCATGACTTCTGCTTTCGGGATGTCCTTCAGGATAACATGCTCCTCCTGCGCACATTCCTTCTTCCTTAAGAAGCTTTACAAGATCCGAGGCATGTGTATAACCTGAAGGAAAAATATTTTCACCGCTGACTGCATCTTTAGGAAAATCTCCGCGAAGTGCAAGTACATTTTTTATATTACGTTTTTTTAAATCATCAATCGTATATTTTAATGCTTCTTTAGTTGAACGCACGCAGGTTAGATGAGAAAGAGACGTCGTACCTTTTTCTTCTATCGCTTCTGCAATCTCGGCAGTATAACTTTGAGTTGTACCGCCTGCACCAAAAGTTACGCTTATAAAATCCGGTTTAAGTTGTGCAAGTGAGCAGGCAGTTTTTTTAATAGAATCCAAAGCCTCTTTTTTCTTTGGCGGAAACACCTCAAAAGAAAGTGAAACTTTTTTACTGCTTAAAATTTCTGCTATTGTCATAAAGTACCTGCTCCTTGCATTTCTTTTTTTTTTATTTTGAATGAATTTCTCGTAACTTCTTTGCAGCTGCTACAAGATTTTTGAGGCTTGCTACAGTTTCTTCTTCGCCACGGGTTTTAAGCCCGCAGTCAGGATTTACCCAAAGTTTTTCCTTCTGTACCTTATCAAGCATTTTTTCGAGAGCAGTTACAATTTCTTCTACTGATGGAACACGTGCAGAGTGAATATCATAGACACCAGGTCCGACCTCTGTGCGGAACTCTGCTTCCTTAAGAACATCAAGGATTTTAAGATCTGCACGACTTGCTTCAAAAGTAATTACATCTGCATCCATTGCATCGATATCGCGGATAATATCGTTAAACTCACTGTAACACATATGTGTGTGTATCTGAGTCTCAGGTTTTACTTTTGCATGCACAAGTCGGAATGCAGGAATTGCCCAGTCAAGATATTCTGAGTGCCAGTCACTGCGTCGCAAAGGAAGTTTTTCTCGCAATGCAGCTTCGTCAATCTGAATGATTTTAATTCCATTTTTTTCGAGGTCCAAAACTTCATCGCGGATTGCAAGGGCAAGCTGTTGTGTTTGTTCTTTAAGACTTATATCTTCGCGAGGGAAAGACCAGTTTAAGATTGTTACAGGTCCTGTAAGCATTCCTTTTACAATTTTGTCAGTCTGCTTTTGTGCAAAAACCGACCAATCTACTGTCATAGGTTTATTGCGGCTTACATCACTCCAGATTACAGGAGGCTTTACGCAGCGTGTTCCATATGACTGAACCCATGCATTCTGTGTAAAAATATATCCGTCAAGCTGGTTTCCAAAATATTCAACCATGTCGTTTCGTTCAAACTCACCATGAACAAGAACATCAAGCCCAAGTTCTTCCTGCAGCTTTATACACTCTGCTATTTTTTTCTGGTTGAACTCTACATACTGTTCGCGCGTAATTGTGCCTTTTTTATAGGCAGCTCTGTTTGCACGAACTTCTTTTGTCTGAGGAAAGCTTCCGATTGTTGTTGTTGGGAAAAGGGGAAGTCTAAAGTTTTCGTGCTGAATTTTTTCTCGAGTTGTAAAATCAGGTTTACGGATAAAATCTTCTTCCTTAAGATTTCTGACTGCATCACGCACAGCAGCATTTTTTATAACACGCTCCTTTTCAAAAAGTTTTTTATTATTTTCAAGGACTACGTTATCAGCATTAGAAAGATCGCGAAGCTCTAAAAGTTTTTCTTCTGCATAAGAAAAATGCTGTAATACATCAGATGAAAGTTTTTCTTCTGAATCTGTTGTGTACGGAACATGCAAAAGCGAGCATGAAGTATTGATTACAATATTTTCTTCCGGAACTATTTTTTTAATCTGAGAAATTAATTCATTTTTTTTCTGATAGTCCGCGCGCCAGATATTCTTTCCGTTAATGATTCCGGCAAAAAGAAGAGTGTCTTTTGGAAAGCCTTTCTCTAAAAGTTCAGAAGATTTCTTACCTTCTACAAAATCAAGTCCGATTGCATCAAAACCAAGAGAACATACTTCATCATAAACATCGCGGATATCACCAAAATATGTCTGGAGTATAATTTTTATTTTAGATGAAGAGCGGATTTTTGAAATCAAACTTTTATAAATTGAAACAAAAAGCGCTTTATCTGATTCATCTAAATCAAAAACAAGACCTGGTTCTGCAAAGCTTACACATTCTGCACCTGCATCATTAAGTTCTTTTGCAAACCCGACGAAAGCATCCGCTGCCACATCTGCAAAATCTTCTGCTTTTTTATTTCCGGTAAATGTTGCAAGATGAAGAAATGTATAAGGACCGGTTACAGATGGAACTGTCTGGATTCCAAGAGACTTTGCTTCGTTGTATTCTGCAAGCACTTTGTTATCTTTCTGCAGAGTGATTACTGTGTCGTCACTAATTTCTGGTACGATATAGTGATAGTTTGTGTTAAACCATTTTTTCATCGGGAGAGCTTTTACATCTCCTGCATTTCCCTGATAGCCGTGAGCTGCCGCAAAATATTTTTCGAGCGTGCTAAGATTAAGCGCTGCATAACGCTCTGGTACTGCTCCAAGCAAAAAAGATGTATCAAGCATATTGTCATAAAAAGAAAAGTCATTAGACGGAATAAAATTGATTCCAGCCTGTACCTGCTTTTTCCAGCCATAAGCTCTAAGTTCTGCGGCAGTTTTTTCAAGCTCTGACGCAGAAAGTTCACCCTTAAAAAATTTTTCACTTGCAAATTTTAATTCGCGGTTTTTACCGATTCTTGGAAATCCGATTACTGAAGTTTTTATTGCCATATATTTACCTACCTTGTTAGTATGTTCAAACATGGTAAGTATAGGGATTTTTGACACTAAAGAAAAATACTATTTTCAAACGGTTTGCGATAGATTTTTCCTATAGTGCTTTTTTAAGCTTTCTGATATAATACAGGCATGACATTACAGCAATTAAAATATGCTGTTGCAGTTGCAGACACACGCAACATAACAGAAGCATCACGACGTGTTTTTGTCTCGCAACCCAGCTTAACAGCTGCCATACGTGAACTTGAACAGGAAATGGGAATTACAATTTTTTCCAGATCCAACAAAGGCGTTACTATTACAAACGAAGGCGATGAGTTTTTGTCTTACGCACGTCAGGTTCTTGAACAGGCAAATCTGCTCGAAGATCGTTTTAAATCTGAAAACGGAAATGCAGGAAATACAATTTTTTCTGTAAGCTGTCAGCACTACTCTTTTGCAGTAAATGCTTTTGTAGATGTAATACGTGAATTTGGCGGCAGGGAATATGATTTTACTTTACGCGAAACACAGACACATGAAATTATAGAAGATGTTGCACATTTAAAAAGTGAAGTCGGTGTCCTTTATCTTTCAAGCCGAAATAAAAATGTCATCACAAAATTAATCAAAAAAAACAATCTTGTATTTGAAGAACTTTTTACAGCACCGCTTCATGTTTTTATCTCAAAAAATAATCCACTTGCAAAAAAGAAAAAAATAAAACTTTCAGACCTGTCATCCTATCCATATCTTACTTACGAACAGGGAGATTTTAATTCTTTTTATTTTGCAGAAGAGCCTTTAACACAGATAGATTTTGAATGTCCAAAGAATATTCAGGTACGTGACCGTGCAACACTCTTTAATCTTTTAATAGGTCTTGACGGTTACACAATCTGTTCTGGAATCATAAGCAAAGAATTGAACGGACCAGAAATTATTTCTCGTCCGCTTGATGTAAACGACAGCATGACAATCGGTGTTATAACCAGAAAAGGAATGGTTTTATCACGCTATGCTGTCGCCTACATCAATTCAATTAAAAGCAAATGCAGATTATAACTTCCAGCTTACCGCTTGTTTTCTTGAATCAATAAACCGCGCGTAAATACCTTTCTGTTTTACAAGAGCATTGTGCTTACCCTGCTCTGCGATACGGCCTTTGTCGATTACGACAATCTGATCAGCATTGCGTACAGTCTTAAGACGATGAGCAATCATAATTACAGTCTTTTCTTTTGTAAGTTCTTCGATTGCGTTCATAAGGTCGCGCTCGTTTTCTGGATCGACGTTGGCTGTTGCTTCGTCAAGAATAATGATTGGTGAATCTTTCATGATGGCACGTGCAATTGAAATGCGCTGTCTTTCTCCGCCGCTTAAAGATGCACCGCCTTCGCCGATTACGGTATCGTAGCCGTCCGGGAGTTTACTTATAAACTCGTGACAGCAGGCTTTTTTTGCCGCAGCGATTACCTTTGACATTGGAGCCTCTGGCTGGCCAAAGCGGATGTTGTTTGCGATTGTGTCATGGAAAAGATATACGTTCTGGAAAACAAAGCTGAAGTTTTTCATCAGGTCATCCATGCTGTAGTCTTTTACATCTTTTCCGCGGAGTAAAACTTTACCTGAGTCTACATCCCAGAAGCGAGAGAGAAGATGGCAGAAGGTTGTCTTTCCGCCGCCGCTTGGTCCAACGATTGCAGTTGTTGAATATTCTGGAATCGCAAGTGAAACATGATCGATGATTTTCTTTTTGTCGTAAGCAAAGTCGATGTTGTCGGCGACGATGAGCGCCGGGGTCTTAGGGGCAGCGCCCCTAGGAGAAAGGGGTGTCGGCGCAGCGGAGTGCGACGCAGGGGGAAGGCTTTCCCCCTCGCTACCCTCAATATCCATCGTCGGCAATGCGAGAATTGCGCTGGCCTTTGAAACTCCGAGATCAATAGTGCGAAGAAGAGCAGAATAATTTCCGCCGGCCTCGAGCGCGTTAAAAAGCATAAACGAACAGACAAGCATTGTTGCACAGTCTGCAAGCGCCATCGTACCGGCAAGGTAAAAATAGAGCGACGCAATCATCATTGCAACGCCACTGAGTTTTGAAACGAGCGACTGAATATTAGAAACCGGAATGCAGCGCATTTCCATTTTGATGAGAGTCTTTTTGCGACGATTGATAACGTCATTTAATTCACGACTGCGTTTTCCGACAAGATTGTAAGCCTTAACTTCTGCAATTCCCTGAATGTATTCAAGAACCTTACCGATCTCGGCAGCATCGTCACGGATTTTATCTGCAGAAATATTTTTTACAGCAAGGCGCATAAAAAGATTTACAAACTCAAAAAGACAAAAGCCCGCAAGCGCAACAAGTGCGATTCTCCAGTCAAAGAAAAAAAGCATTACGATGATAAGTGCGGTATCTAAAAGTCCCTGAAAGACCATCATTACTGCGCGGGTTGCAACATCGCCAACCGCTTCCATCGTGTTGGTAGTAACTGATGTAATTTCGCCAAGACTGTTTTCGTTAAAGTAACCCATCGGAAGATAACGAAGATGCTCGGCAATTTCGATTCGTTTTTTTGCGCAGGTTCTGTAACCGCCTTCGCACTGCCACATTGCGGTAACCTTACGTGTGACAATTCCTCCGAGAATGCTGACGAGCATAATTGCAAACGAAAGCCAGATTGTTTTTACTTCAAAAGGCTGTCCTTCGATTGCAGTTCCGATTACTCCGCGGAGCATAACAGCAACCGCTCCTATTCTAAGCGCCATAAAAAGCGAGTTAAGAATTCCAACAAATATTGAACCGGTAAACTTTTTACGGTTTTCTTCATCACAGAATTTAAAAAATTTTATTAACGTTCCAAACATAAAATCTCCTTTTCCAGCGCGGCTCAAGCGCCGCCACATAAGTCCGCTTTATTCATCGCGTGAACCGATATGTGCTTCCCACATTTTTTTGTACAAGCCACCGCGTTTTGTAAGCAGCTTTTCGTGTGTTCCGCATGAATCAATCTTTCCGTCTTTAATTACATAAAGCATGTCTGCATCTTTTACAGTAGAAAGACGATGCGCAATTACAATCAGTGTTTTTCCTTTTACAAGCTGTGCAACTGATTTTTGAATAATCGCTTCGTTTTCTGGATCTGTGTATGCAGTTGCTTCATCAAGAATTACGATTGGTGCATCTTTCATCATAGCGCGGGCAATGGCAATTCGTTGACGTTCACCGCCGCTTAAGTGAGCACCGCTTCCGCCGACAATCGTATCAAAGCCTTTTTCAAGTGATTTTATAAAATCATAACAGCCGGCTTTGCGCGTGATGTCTTCTACTTCGCGGTCTGTTGCATTTGGTCTGCCAAGTCTGATATTTTCGCGGACACTCATATCAAATAAGAAGTTATCCTGGCTTACGTAAGCGACGCGGCGGTTATATTCTTCGAGTGAAAGATCTTTTATGTTTACGCCACCAATTTCTATAGAGCCTGAATCGACATCCCACAAAGAAGCGATAAGGCGCGCGATTGTAGATTTACCCGAACCGCTTGGTCCGACAAAGGCGGTATATGAGCCCTGAGGGAGCGTCATGCTGATGCCGTGTAAGATTTCAGAATCGCACGGGGGCGTTGCGGGGGTGTCCCCCGCAGAAGGGGGTGTCGGCGCAACGGAGTGCGACGCAGGGGGAAGGCTTTCCCCCGCCTTGTGATATGAGAAGTGCACATCTTTCAGAACAATCGAGTTATCGGCCGGAGTCTTAACGTCAACTGCCGGACGCTCAAGTTCAGGAAGATTCATGATTGAACCAACTTCACCAAAAATTGCGCCGGCTTTTGCAATATCATCGTGGTAAGTAAAGGCAATCAAAAACGGCTGAATCGCAGAAACTGCAAGAACAATCACCGTGATAAAAAGCGAGGCATCAATCGAACCGCGCAAAAACATAAAGCCGCCGATCGGCAAAAGAGAAAGAAGCAGCGACGGTGTTACAACTGTTGCAACGGCATGAGGCCAGATGCAGTCACGCATCCATTCAACATAACAGGCAGAGCCTTCCTGAGCGGCAACAACAAACCGCTCGTAGCTCGATTTTGATTTTCCAAAAGCCTTGATTACTTCGATACCATTGATGTACTCAACGGCAGTATCATTTAAGGCCTTTGTTTTTTCAAGCGCATAATTAAAACGCGCAGTTCCATCTTTAAACATAAAACACATCGCAACAAATCCGATCGGAAGTGTTGCCATACATGCAAGAGCAAGACGCCAGTCTAAAACAAAAAGATACGCAACAAGTGCAATCGAAAGAATGATGTTTGAAGTATATTCTGGAACGATATGCGCAAGAGTTGTTTCCATACTGTCGATACGTTCAATCATTATGCTTTTAAGTGAACCTGACGGCATATCAAGAACAGTTCCCAGCGGCACACGCGTAAGTTTATCGCACATTCGTTTACGGATATTCCCGAGCAGGTTGAATGTTGCAATGTGGCTCATGCTTGTTGAAATTGCATGGAACAAAACATTACCCGCCCAGAACGCTGCGGTAATTCCACACTCTTTTAAAAAGAGATTCCAGTCGCGGACTCCAGACAATAGCTGCTGAACAATACGCGCAATGATAAAATACGGTGCGATGCAGCATGCAACACTCAATAAAGCAAAAAATACGCTGACAATGTACTGACTTTTTTTCTCTCCTGCAAAATATGCGATCCAGCCGATAAGGCCGCGTTTTGCAGGTCCTGTACTTTTGTTTGACATATAGACCTCTTGTTACTTTTTAATACCTTCTATTAGCATTTGCTAACTTTTGACAAGAACAATATATATAACAGTGTTATATAAGTCAATACCAACTGAAAAAAGTTTTGAATTTTTATTCAGCAAAATGCATCAGGCTGTTCCAGCCACCGCGATAAAAGCGGAACATCTGAGAAAGACCTCGTTTTGCTTCTTCTTTTGGGATATCGCGAAGAATTAAATTAAAAAAAGATGAAAACGTTCCGGTAATTACAATCTGTTCAATAAGCGGATCAATGCGTTCCACAGGTTTACCCTGTGATTCAAGAAGGTTATAAAAATCTTCGGTAGAATCAATATCTTTTTGAGAAAGTTGTTCCAGAAAATTTTCGTATTTTGTTCCGGCTGCAGATTTAGAAATCAGATGAAAAGGCATTTTATGTTCCCAGATGTATTCAAACATTTTCTGAAGTCCAAGATCTGAATAATTGTCCATCGAGGTCAGCTGCTGCTCAAGCGGCATTTTTTCAAACTCTTTAAGGATATTATCATAAATCCCAAGAATATATTCAGCATGCTCTTTTACTAATGCATCAAAAAGCTCTTCTTTACTTTTAAAATATCCGTAGAAGGCGCCGGTTGTAACGCCTGCCTGCTTTACTATTGTTCTAAGCGAAGCTCCGCGAAAGCCTTTATCAAGGAATTCGTTTTGTGCGACAGATAAAATCTTTTGTAAAGTTTTATTTTCACTCTCAGCCATAACTTGATAAAAATAAAAGATGATTTATTGAATGTCAAGATTGTATCTCGCCCGCTTAGTAGTCCATATGCCACGCCCGTTCAAAACGCCGAGTTTTATCCAAGTGCCTCGATTTTTAGAATTCGTTTTATGATTTTTTTGTTATTTTACTTTATTCATTTTGATTATTTCCTTACACATTCTGCATACATTAAATCTATACGGCCGGGAACGATCTCGCTCGCAGTAATTTTCCAGCCGTTACTTTCTATGAAAGATTTGAATTCATCTGCCGTCCACTGATGCGCAAAGTTTACTCCTAAAGCCTTGAGAAGTTTTGCCCAGAGATTTTCTTTTTTCTCTGCTGAACGATGAATGAAGGTCGGACATATAAGAATGCCGTCATCTATCAAGACACGATCTATTTCAGATAATACTTTTTCTGGGTTTGGAACAACGTGAAGCGCATTAGCAATAATAACAGCATCAAAAGATTTATCTTCATAATGCAGGTCACCTGCATCTGCAATTTCGAAATTTACGTTTACTGGAATAGCACCTCTTTTTGCCTGTTTAATCATATCAGGCGAAAAATCCGTTGCAATAATTCTTTCTGCAGCCCATGCAACGTTCTTTGCAATAAGACCAGGTCCTGTTGCAAGTTCAAGGACCTGTTTTCCTTTTACAGCTTCACCTATGTGCTTGTACATGTAATCATAAATGTTTTTCTGCGATTTCATTGCCAGAGAATAAACTGGCGCAAATTTATCCCAGATTGTTTTATTCATATTTATTTTATCTCCAGTTATTACTTTTTACACATATTTGTTAGAGTTTGCTAACTTTTATAATTTATTCACTCTACTATTTATTGTCAATCAGGTAAAAAAAAGATAGAAAATTCAATTTTTTTTTATTTTAGTATTGAAATTTTTTTGAAATATTGATAAATTCTGCTCACTTTGATTAGTTA
>JAILNY010000026.1 GCA_024691105.1 Treponema sp.
GTTCCACAGGCGCCCGAAATAAAAAAAAGCGCACCTTAAATAAGTGCGCTTAAAAGCGGTCCCTACGGGAATCGAACCCGTCTTTCGACCTTGAGAGGGTCACGTCCTAGCCGATAGACGAAGGGACCATCATAAAAAAAAGGCTGCCGTTTCTGGCAACCTTTAGTTCCCCAAGGAGGATTCGAACCCCCACAGTCAGAACCAGAATCTGAAGTGCTACCATTACACAATCGGGGAATGTGTATGAATAATATATAGAAAACTCTTTTCTATGTCAATACCCGTGTAATAAAATCTCGTAAAAAAAACGATCTCGTGAAACACAAGCTATGCCTAACTGAAAAAAAAATCCGCAGGAGTGGGAGTCCTGCGGATAGGAGAACAGGACTAAACGTCCTGGGGTTTTAGGGGTTAAACAGACATTACGGCTTTTGCAAGCTGGTCTGCGCAAGAAGTCGGGCGGCGGCCGCAGGTGTTTCCAAGGAGTTTGGCAGAGATATCTTCTGCCTTCATGCCGTCAAGGAGCTTTGAGATAGCCTTGAGATTTCCGTTACAGCCGTTTGTAAAAACGATGTTTGTGATTACTCCGTTTTCGTCTTTGTCAAACTGAATCTGTGTAGCACATGTGTTTTCAGTTTTGTAAGTGTGAGTCATATTAAGCCTCCAGTTCTCGTGCAATGTATTCGTCGATTTTTTCCGGTGCATCTGTTGGTGCAAATCTTTTGATTACTGTACCGTCTTTAGCAACCAGGAATTTTGTAAAGTTCCACTTAATAGAAGAACCGATGATACCACTCTGCTCTTTTTTTAAATAAGTGTAAAGAGGGGATTCGTTTTTTCCGTTTACATCGATTTTTGCAAACTGTGGGAAAGTGATTCCATAGCGGCCTGTACAGAATGAATGGATTTCTTCATCTGAACCTGGTGCCTGACCTGCAAACTGGTTGCAAGGGAAGTCAAGAATTTCAAAACCTTTGCTCTGATACTTTTCGTATAAATCCTGAAGTCCGTCATACTGTGGTGTAAAACCGCAGCCAGTTGCTGTGTTAACGATGAGTAAAACTTTTCCTTTGTAATTGTTAAGTGAAACATCACTTCCATCCATTGCCTTTACTGAAAAATCATAAATCTTCATAAGTTTACCTCGATTTGTTAAGATTTAATTGTGTACAATCAATTTACATGATTAATATACAGATTAATCTTGATTTTGTCAAGAAAATTGTATACAATTTAATCGAAAAATATCAAAAAAAACGCGGATCCTCGCAAAAACCTCGAAAACCGTGGAAACCGACATGCCTCGAGAACCCGCGGGATTCCGCTTTAATATGGAGAAAATTATGGCTAAAAAAGAGACAGCTGCACAGCAAGAATTCAACCCGCTTGCACTTGATAATCAAATCTGCTTTGCGCTTTATGTATGTTCAAAAGAAATAATCCGCAAATATGCGCCGCTTTTAGATCCTCTTGGTCTTACATATACTTCGTATATTACGCTTTTGGGCTTGTGGGAAAAAGATAATGTTACGGTAAAGGAACTTGGAAAAAGACTTTATCTTGACTCAGGAACTTTAACTCCGCTTTTAAAAAAGATGGAAGGGCAGGGGCTTGTAACGAGAAGCCGCAGTAAAGACGATGAGCGCACGGTTTATATTACGCTTACAGAAGAAGGTCATGCGATGAAAGCTAAGTGCAGCGATATTCCGCGACAGATGGTCTGCTATAATCTGTTTGACATAAATAAGGCCGGGGAACTTTTAAAGAGCCTTCATACAATTATGAATAATCTTGACGATGAAAAGTAAAAAGTGGTATAGTGAATAAGTCAATGGCGACATCATTTTGGATAATGGTGTCGCTTTTTTTTATTCTTTGCTGTTTTTAGGAGTGGTATTATGTGTGGATTTGTCGGCGCGTTTGATTTGAGTTCTGGTGGAAAACCAATTGCAGACGGACTTAGAGATGAACTTAGAGCGCAGGTTCTGGATATGTCAAAAAAGATAAGACATCGTGGACCGGACTGGAGCGGAGTCTACACAGGTAATAATGCGATTATCAGTCATGAGCGTCTTAGTATTGTCGATCCATTGAGCGGAAAACAGCCGCTTGTCAGTGACGATAAAAAAATAATTCTTGCGGCAAACGGTGAGATTTATAACCATAAAGAAATTCGTGAGCACTTTATAAATTCCACAGAAAATAAATATGATTTTCAGACAGGAAGTGACTGCGAAGTAATTATTCCTCTTTATAAAAAATATCGTGACTCGCTCGACTTTAAATCTATGATTGAAGAACTCAGCGGAATTTTTGCTTTTGCCCTTTATGATTCTGAGCGCGGCTGTTATTTGATTGCGCGTGATGAAATTGGTGTAATTCCTTTGTATCAGGGCTGGGATAAGGCCGGCCGCTATTTTGTTGCAAGTGAGTTAAAGGCGCTTGAAGGTCAATGTCAGACAATCGAAGAATTTCCTAACGGCTGTTATTTTTATTCAAAAGATGAAAAAGCTGACTCAAAGCTTTTTGGTGATAATCCTGTTGCCTGTCGCGTTGAGCGTCCGTGGTATCATCGTGCGTGGGAATCTTTTGATGAAGTAAAGAATGCGCCGCGTGCTACAGATGATAAGGGTGAAGTAATTAATCCAAGTGTAATAGAAAAGGTGCGCAACGGCCTTGAATCGGCGGTTAAGGCTCAGCTTATGAGTGACGTTCCTTACGGTGTACTTTTAAGCGGCGGTCTTGATTCTTCGATAATCGCAGCGATTACACAAAAGTATTCTAAAAAGCGTATTGAAACTGACAGTAAAGAAGCCGCGTGGTGGCCGCAGCTTCATAGTTTTGCCGTAGGACTTGAAGGAAGCCCTGACTTGATTGCGGCAAAGAAAGCGGCTGACTACATTGGAACAGTTCATCACGAGGTGCACTTTACGATTCAGGAAGCGCTTGATGCATTACCTGATGTAATTTATCACATTGAGACATACGATATTACAACGGTGCGCGCTTCGACTCCGATGTATCTTTTGGCGCGCGTTATTAAATCAATGGGAATTAAGATGGTGTTAAGCGGCGAGGGAAGTGATGAACTTTTTGGCGGCTACCTGTATTTCCACAAGGCGCCGGATTCAAAGGAGTTCCACGAGGAATTAGTGCGCAAGATGGGAAAACTTCATCTTTACGATTGTCTCAGGGCAAACAAATCTCTTATGGCCTGGGGCGTTGAAGGCCGTGTTCCGTTCCTTGATAAAGAATTTATCGATATTGCGATGAGTTTGAATCCGTCTGATAAAATGAATATCCGTCTGCAGGAAGGCACTGAGCACCGCGGAAACGATGGCCAGCGAATCGAAAAATGGATTTTGCGTAAAGCCTTTGAAGACATGCTTCCTGAAAATATTGCATGGCGTCAAAAAGAGCAGTTCTCGGACGGTGTCGGTTACAACTGGATTGATACGCTTAAAAAGATGACTGAAGAAAAAGTAAGCGATGCAGAGTTTGCCCGCCGCGAAAACCGTTTCCCGGTAAATCCGCCAAAGACAAAAGAAGAGTATTATTACCGCGAGATTTATTCAAACCTGTTTCCAAGTGAAAGTGCGGCACGCTGTGTTCCGCATGAGGCTGGAGTTGCATGTTCTACGGCAAAGGCGCTTGAGTGGGATGCTGCATGGAAGAACATGGACGAGCCGTCGGGTCGCGCAATTAGTGGGGTCCACGACAAGGCTTATTAAAATAAAAAACGCGTGGAAGTCAATGAAGTGCACCCTTAAAGTTGGACAAATAAAGTTCAATTTTGGAGGTGCACTTCAAATTTCGCGCGTTTTTTTGTCTGTTATTTATTATGCCTCTGTTTTTGCGTCTGGAAGGGTGCTTGCGATTTTGCGGGCAAGGTAGATGAACGGTGTATCCAGCAAGCTTGTGATGATGTAGATTACGTAACAGGCTGCAGTTATAGAAATCAATTCATTGAACTTGTAGATTCCGAGGAATGCACCAAAGTTAAAGAGAACAATGTTTACAAACTGAGAAACGAGTGTTGAAAAATTATTTCTGAACCAGAGCATTTTTGTATGGCTGCCGGTTTTCTTTTCTGTTAATTTCCACCATGCGTGATAAAGCGAAACGTCTACGCTTTCTGAAATAACATAGGCAAGAAGGCTTGCAATGAGCATGCGCGGTGTGTTTGAAAAAAGGCCTTTGATAAATTCATTAGACCAGTCGCTTTCTGCCGGTATGTAGTGAACCCAGAGGAAGGACAAAAGGATAAAGGTAAGGCTTGTGAAGATTCCTGCAAGAACTCCTTTTGATGCTTCTTTTTTGCCGTAAACTTCGCTTAAGATGTCAGTTGCGAGAAAGGTTGCGGCAAACAAAGTGTTACCAAGTGTCTGGTCCATTCCAAATGCGTGAACGACAATTGTAACTTCGATATTTGCAAATACTGTTGCAATTCCAATCCAGGCAAATAATCCGCCTTTGCCAAAAGCTTTGAAGAACAATAAAGTTCCACCAAAAGACACTAATAGTGTGATAATGAGAAAAAGTTCATTCATAAAATGACCTCAAATAAAAAGAATTGACCTGGTTTTGAGCGCAGATTCGCGGGTACCGTAAATGGTCGAGTGCACGTTTTTTTTGCATTTGATCTGGTGCGCGATTTCTGCCGGCAGGAAGGACTTCGAACTGCCGTTTGTCACGCGTAAGATGCGAGACAACGAGTGATAGAATACACGAAATTATGGCCGTTTGTAAAGGGTAAAACAATAGTTGGAATGTTTCTTTCTGTATGGAAACAGGGTGGTGATAAATTCGATAAGGTAAAAAAATACGATTAATATAGAATTTGTTATGGAGATTTTTGATTTTTTCTTGTGAATTCAATACTTTACCATTATAATAGTATATTATGGCAGAAGAGATTTTATCATTAATAAAAAGTTCATCTTATACCAAGACTGAAACACAACAGACCGAAAAAAAAGCAACCTGGTTGATTTTTACAATCGGTAATTCTTCGGATGGAAAAAACATGTATGCGGTTCCTGCTGAATGCGTAAAAGAGATTTTGCGCGACGCGACGGTTTTTCCAATTCCCTTTGTTCCACCTTATGTAAATGGAGTTTTAAATCGATACGGCGATCCGTATGTCGTAATTGACTCTGCTGTGCTCGAAGGAAAAGAAGCGCAAAAGTCGTTCCTTTTTATCGTGCTTAATGATGAAAGTCATACATGTCTTCGTATCACTGATGTAAAAGACTTTTTTACTGCAACAGAAAAGGACGTGGTACATTTTTCAGAATCGGAGCTTTCTGATTTTTATGATGGCACTCTTAGTATTGACGGGCAGGAAGTTTTTGTTTTAAAGATTCAGGCTATTATTGAAAAAGTAGGAAAAGAGATTGCGGCAGCCTGAAAAATTTGTCTGTATTACTTATCCTCAAATTGATTTTCTGATTCCGAGTGATTATGTTGCCTCGTGCGTTGGTGTAAAGGATCTTGAGACTTCGCTTTTGCAGAATCAGGATTCGGGAATTTTTGACTTTGATGAAATCGCTTCAAAATTCAACCAGACGCCGCGTGAGTCTGAAATTAAAACGATGATAGTTTTAAAGGCAGAAAACGAGAATCAGGTTTCTGTTGTAACGACGCAGGAGTGCAGGGTTAGTACGATTGCGCTGCGTGACTTTGGTTTGTTTTCTGACTCGTATGCGAAGCAGTTTGAAGATATTGGTCTTTTGGCGTGTAATTTTTTTGAAGACCGTTTAAGGCTTTTGATGGATGTTCGTAAGACTATTGATTATATGAATCACAGTCTTCTGGAGGAATTATGATTGGCGTTATTGTTGCAGATTCCTCAGCGGTCGTCCGTTCTGTATTAAAAGATATTATTCTTAAAACAAAAAAACTCAATTGGGTTGGAGAGGCCGTATCTTACAGCGAACTTAAATCGATGCTTTCGGATTCAAAGCAGAATGTTGTAATTGCAACTAAGACACTTTTTGATGATGACAGAATCAGTAAGTTGTCTGACTATTGTCTGAGTTCTGAAATTCCAACTCTTATATTTTATAAACCGGGTGACAGTACTTCGTATTCTTCGAAGAATATTAAATTTTTAGAGAAGCCGGATTTTATAAGTTTTTCTGCAGAAAAAATCAGCGAGTATGCACTCTGGCTTGAGCAGCAGATTTTAGATATAAAATGCAATGTTCTTTTTGAAAATCATCCGGCAACAATCTTTTCTTCTGTTCAAGACGACGGAAGTGTAAGTCAGCTTGAATCGGTTCCAAAGGATTTTTCTGGAAGAAAATTTAAGGCGGTGCTTGTCGGAGTTTCAACCGGCGGACCGAGTGCGCTTTTGGAATTGTTAAAGGGAATTGGACAAAACTTTCCGCTTCCGATTCTTGTTACACAGCATATCGATTCTGTTTTTGATAAAAATCTTATTACCTGGCTTAATAAAGAAACTTCCGTTCCGATTCACCTTGCACAAAATAATGTAAAGCCGATTGCGGGGCATGTTTATTTTGCGCCTGCAGATGAGCATCTTACTTTTATTCCACATCTTGAAGACGATTTTAGAATGATTTTAAATCACGATGCGCCTTTGAATTTTTTGAGGCCTGCTGTTGACAAGATGTTTGAAAGCGCTGCCAGTGTGCTTGGAAAAAATTGTATTGCGGTAATACTTACAGGAATGGGTGCTGATGGTGCAAAGGAATGTCTGCACTTAAAAAATCTTGGTGCGTATACGATTACTCAGGATGAAGCAACAAGTGTAATTTACGGAATGCCAAAGGCGGCTTTTGAAAATGGCGGTTCGTGCGAAGTTTTGCCGCTTGGGAAAATTGCTTCAAGACTGTGGTCGTTGATAGAAGATGGAAATGCTCAAAAGGCGGGAGGAAAAAATGTCTAGTCAGAAAAGTTTTCTTCCGCTTCTAAAAGAAAGGATTCTTGAATTTTCCGGGATTTATGTTGCAGACTCGCAGGTTCCGACTTTAGTAAGTCATATCGAAAAAGAGGCTTTGGGGCGTGGAATTTCTGAATATGATTTTGTTCAAAAACTTGTTCCGCATTCGCCTGATTTTGATGAAGTAATAAATCTTGTTACCGTAAATGAAACTTATTTTTTTAGAGAAGAAAAGCAGTTTGATTTTTTAAAGGAAGAAGTTTTTCCAAAGTTCATGGGAAAAAATCTTACAATCTGGACTTGTTGCTGTTCAACTGGCGAAGAACCGATATCGCTTCTGGCGCTTGCGCTTTCGATGAATATTAATCTTACGATTTACGCTTCTGACATTGACGATAACGCTCTTAAAACTTTAGACAATGGACGATATTCTTCTTATTCGCTCAGGTCCGACGGGAAAAAATATCATGAGCTTTTAGAACCTTATTCACGCCAGAGTGAAACGGAAATTGTTTTTAACCGTGATTTTATAAACCGCATTCATACATTTAAATTTAATCTGATAAAAGATGAACTTTCGGTTTTGCCATTTTTTGAAAACGCTGACATTATTTTTATGCGTAATGTCTTTATTTATTTTGACAAAGAAAACAGAATCGCAGTTACAAAAAAAGTTTCTGATCGATTAAAAAAAGACGGGGTTCTGTTTTTTTCTATGAATGAAATCGGCTCGATAGATGAAACTGTTATTCCGGAAAATCTTTCTAAGATAAATTCTGGTGTTGTTTATTATTTTGTCAAAGATGCATCGTCTGGAAATAAATCTATTGCAGAGCTTGGTGCGCAGCGAATTTTAAAACAGAATCTTGAACGCCATGAAGAAGAAAAACGTGCGGCTCTTGCACGCGAGGTTGAAAAGTCAAAAAAGCAGATTGAAAATCCTGTGTCGCGCGCTGCTAATTCTGAAGACTGCGCTGCTTGTGATGATTCAGTTCTTAAGGAAACATACGAGAAAATCTGTAAAGAAATAAATCAGGGCGACTTTGAAAGGGCAAGAACCTTTGCGCGTGCAATAAGCGGGGTAGATGCAAAAAAATATATGTTTTTTATGCAGGGTTATATTGAATATCATGCTGATAACCGTACGGTTGCCGAAACTTTTTTTGCTTCTGCAGAAAGCCTGTGTCCTGACTTTTGGCCTGCGTTTTTTTATCACGGAATGGTGCTTCGTGATATGGGGCGCACAGAACAGGCTCAAATCTGTTTTACAAAATGTAAGGCGCTTATTTATGAATTTGGAAAGCAAGGTGCGTCTGCTGACGGTGCAGGTAATGGTGGAACTTCGCGCAGTGTTGGTAGCACGGGGCGCACTGAAAACTGTGCTTCAATTCCTTATGATTTTGCGCTTGACTCGTTCAGTCCGGCATACATATATTCCCTTTGTGAAACTTTTTCTGTAGGAGGACGTCAGTAAATGAATCTTGATAAAAATTTATTTAAAGCGGATTACATTTCTGAATCCCGCGAGATTCTTGACTCTCTTGATGATGTTGCAATTGAAGCAACAAAGAAAAAAAGAAATTCTGATTGTTTAAAAGAGATTTTAAGATTACTGCATACTTTAAAAGGTTCATCGCGCATGATGGAATATGTGCAGATAGAAAAAGTTATCAATCATCTTGAGACTGTTTTTAAAAACATTCAGGCAAACCAGACAGAAATTTCAAATAAGATAATTCAGCTTTTGCTCGGTGTAACGGATATTATTCACAAAGTGATTGACCGCATTGAAGATGGCGAAGACGGAACTTTTGCTCAATACGAAGAAGTGCTTTTAAATATTGATCACGCGATGGAAGATGAAGATTTTAAAACTGATTTTTCTGTTGAATCT
>JAILNY010000027.1 GCA_024691105.1 Treponema sp.
CATATTTCCAAAGAACTTCAATTAATGAAGTATTATATTTCAAATTTAATATTGTTGTTCTCGGATGTAAAATCCTGTTTGCTATAAAAAAGAGGACAAATAAAATCAAAACAGAAAAGTATATAAATTGCTTTTTTCTTATTTTAATATTCATCTAATTTATCCTCCAATTTTTTTCAAGAGGAACCTAAACTTGCAGCAGAAAAGATGGGTGCTTCTCTTGATAAAGTCCTTGAAGAGCTTTTTTTAGTAGAAGTTCATAAAAAAAAGCGTAAGTTCTTGATATCAAGTACTTACGCTTAAAATAGCGACCATAGGGATTGAACCTATGACCATACGGATATGAGCCGTGCGCTCTACCAACTGAGCTAGGTCGCCGTGATGTTATGTATATTATAGAAAAATGGGATTTATGTCAACTACATGCGGTAAATTTCTTTTTATAACTTTAACGTATTTTGCCGCATGCTTCGAGATTGCAAAGCAATCTCTCCTTCAAATCCTCTTCAAATCTGACATGCGGTAAATTTCTTTTCATAACTTTAATGTATTTTACCGCATGTTTCGAGATTGCATGGCAATCTCTCCTTCAAGTCCTCTTCAAATCTGACATGCGGTAAATTTCTTTTCATAACTTTAACGTATTTTACCACATGTTTCGAGATTGCATGGCAATCTCTTCTAAAACAAAACTACAGGAATATGTTTTCCCCAATCCCCCAATTATTTTTCTCCCACATCGTTGCCTTTAACTTAAAAATATTATATACTACCAATCGATTTAGTAGGAATTAACTTTTAAGAAATTCCTCTATTTATAATGGAGAAAAATTTGGAACCGATTCTTGATTTTCAGAACGTTACTAAATCATATGGCAAGAAAAAAGCCCTTGATTCTATTAACCTTACAATTCCACACGGAAAGATTGTTGGTCTTTTAGGACCTAACGGAAGTGGAAAAACAACTCTCATAAAACTCACTGCTGGACTTTTAACACCTACAAAAGGTAAAGTTTCTATTCTCGGAACAAAGCCGGGAGCTGATTCAAAAAAAATAGTATCTTATCAGCCGGACCACGTATTCTTAAACGACTGGATGAAAGTTAAACATCTTCTTAAGTTTATGAAAGACTTTTTCAAAGACTTTAACGAAGAGCGCGCACGCGAAATGCTTGAGCACCTTAACATCAAACCAGATGACAAACTTAAAACAATGTCCAAGGGAACAAAAGAAAAAGTTCAGCTCATTACAACAATGAGCCGCGATGCAGAACTTTATCTTCTCGATGAACCTATCGGCGGAGTTGACCCTGCAGCACGCGACTACATTCTTAACACAATTCTTGCAAATCACAAACCAGGCTCAACTGTAGTAATTTCTACACATCTTATTACAGATATTGAACAGGTTCTCGAACACGTAGTATTCATCAAAAACGGAAACATCTTAAGAAACGACAGCGCAGATACAATCCGCGAACAGACAGGAAAATCCATTGATGCACTTTTCAGGGAGGAATTTAAATGCGACTAAGAAATCCTTTTCCAATGACTTTTAAAGTATTTAAATACGATTTTATTTATCTATCTAAAACTTTTATTCCGATTTACGGAGCACTCCTTTTAGTAGGAATTGCAAACTGTATCGTAGAAGCATGTAAAACAAAAGACAACCAGGAGAACTTTATTTTTGCTCTCTTTCTTTCGCTTGCATGGATGATTTTTATCGGTGTATATTTTGCGACTATAATTATCATTTCAAAGCGTTTTACAAAAAGTATGCTTAGAAGCGAAGCCTACATGAATCTTTCTCTCCCTGTTACAATCGGCGAACATCTTTGGGGAAGAATTCTTTCTGCTTTCTGCTGGCTTACAATCTGTGGATTAATTTCAATTCTAACATTTATTATAGCCATTGCCCCTGTCTTTTATGATATAGTTGATGAAATTGTAAACCTGACCGGCGAACAATTTGAAGCCTTTTTAAGATTCTTTCCAAGAATCTTTGGATTAAAAAAATGGCCATTAATTATCTGGGGCTCTACTTTTACCGGAATCATGTCGTCTATAGTTTTCATCACATTCCTCTTCTGTACTAACACTGTTGCAAACCTTGCAAAAAAACATAAAACACTTGCGACAGTAATTTTTGCAGTTATCGTTCTTTCGTTTGCACTTTCTGTTTATACAAATATTCAAAGACAGTGTATCATTACTGGAGTTAAAAACGATACATCGATGTTATGGCATGAAAATTTAAATCAGG